>JAGRLT010000072.1 GCA_020441665.1 Nitratireductor sp. | reverse complement strand
GCCAGCTGCTCGATCCTGCCATCGCGCAGGACGGCGATGCGATCCGACATGGACAGCGCCTCTTCCTGGTCGTGCGTGACGAAAAGGAAGGTGGTGCCGGTCTGCTGGTGGATGCGCTTCAGCTCGATCTGAAGCTGCTTGCGCAGCTTGAGGTCGAGCGCGCCCAGAGGCTCGTCGAGCATCATCACTTCCGGCTTCGCGGCAAGCGCCCGCGCAAGGGCGACGCGCTGCTGCTGGCCGCCGGAAAGCTGCCGGGGCAGGCGATCCTCGACGCCGGGCAGGCGCACCATGTCCAGCATCTCGGCCACCCGCTCGCGGGTTTCCCGCCTGCTCCATCCGCGCAGTTTCAGGCCATAGCTGATGTTCTCGCTGATGGTCATATGCGGAAACAGCGAATATTGCTGAAACACCATGCCGAGATTGCGCTGGCGGGCCGGCAGATTGGTGACGTCGCGCCCTTCGATGCAAACGGTGCCGCTGTCGCAGCGGTCGAGACCGGCAACGATCCGCAGCAATGTCGTCTTGCCCGAACCACTCGCCCCCAGAAGGGTGAGAAATTCCCCCTCCACGACATCCAGGTCGATAGTGTCGTTGACGACGATGCTGCCGTACCGTTTGGTAATCCCGCGCAGGGAAACACTGTGTTTCCCGGCAGTTCCCAGGGCGTCGGAGTTGTCCATGGCTGTCTGGGGACGCACCATCAGCACCTGAACTCACCCGCCGCGACGCGTCGGCCGGCATTGCGCAGCTGATCCTTGAGCGTCTCGGATGCGCCGGGCTCGCCAAGCTTGAAGACCGCATTCTGGGTATGGGTCGCGATGACCTCGCCCTCGGCGCGGTTCAATCCCTTGGGATCCTTGCCGTTGCGAACATCGTCGATACCGGCGCGCAGCATCCGTCGGAACATGGTCACGCCACGGTCGCTCACGCCCAGATGCTCGCGATCATGGTTGTGGATCGGCCCCTGGGAGACCTGGGCATCGTAGTCGCCCGGCGCCATCTGGCGTTCGGCAAAGGGCCTGTCGTCCATCATGCCGAAATGCAGTTTCTCGATCATCGCCTGATCAAACTTCATCTCCTCGCTCTCGATGAGCCAGCCGATCTCCAGGAAGTTTTCGTCGTCGATCGGCGTCGCCCAGTGCATGAGATAAGGCGGACCGTAATTCTTCTCGGCCTTGCCGTCCTCGTTGACCGAGGCGACGATGTGAATGTTGGGCATGATCAGGTCGTGCACACGCACCCAGGCGTTGTCGCCGACCTTGCGGCTGGCGATATACACCATCCCGATCGGCGTCTCCTTGTATTCGATCTCGGGAACAATCCCGAATTCGGGCGTGAACTGCGCCCCGCTGGCGATGGTATGCAGATAGAACGTGTGGACCGGGTCCATCGCGTTCTCCTTGACCTGCACCCAGTTGCACGGCCAGTGATAGGTGCGGCCCGGCGTCCAGCCGCCCGGAATGAGGCGCTGGCCCGGCTTCAGCCTGGCCACGATGTCGTATACCGGCAGCGGCGGCATTTCTTCCGTCGGCCCCATATAGGCGAAGATCAGACCCTCATATTCCTTCACCGGATAGGCGCCGTGATAGAGATCCTTGGTATAGGGAGAAGCCTCAGGCTCGGCGGGTGCCTCCAGCACCTTGCCGTCGACGCCGATCAGCCAGCCGTGATAGCAGCAACGCAGGCCGCAATCGTCAGGAATGCCGAATTCCAGCGAAGCGCCACGATGGGGGCAATGCGGGCGCACCAGGCCGACCTCCCCGGCCCGGGTGCGGAAAAGAACCAGATCCTCGCACAGCACCTTGATCCGCTTGGGAAGATTCTGGACCTCGCTCGACATCGCAACCGGATGCCAGAACCGGCGGAGATATTCACCGCCCGGCGTGCCCGGACCAACCCGCAACATCTCCTCGTTCGGCACGCCTGCTTTTTCACGCTGGTGGTAGGCACCGTTCGGCATGGTTGCGTCGGCTGATTTCATCGCTCTCTAGTCCTCTTCCAGTTGGATAGTTTTAGCACATATCAACTTTTGAACAGATTATCCGATATTTAGAGGCAGTCAATACGGAACACCGGGAATTTTGGCGGTTTTCCGCCTTCGAGCCGGGTTTTTCAGATAAAATGTCGGGGAATAAAATGTCCGCGAACCGGCAGGCGTTCAGCCCCGTCCCATGCGCCACGCACCCCGGACGCTCCAGGATCAATTCGCGCGAACTGCGGGATTGCCGCCCGACTTAGCATGACCTGCGCGGAAGCCGATTGCCGGCGCGCATGGCGCACCGGCAGCAGAACGCTCAGCCGTGACGCGCCAGAAAATCCAGGGTGCGCCGCATCGCCAGCCTGGCGGATTCGGCATGAAAGGCCGCGCGCTGATCGCAGTTGAAACCGTGATCGGCCGGATAGTAATGCGCCTCGACATCCTGATGCGCGGCGGCGACGGCCCTGGCCTGTTCGAGCGGGACAATCGCGTCCTTTTCCCCCCAATGCATCATGACCGGCACCGTCGGCGACAATGCCGCATTGGCGGGAATTGAGCCGCCATAATAGCACACGGCAGCCGACAGGCCGGTAACGCGCGCGGCGCTGAACCACGCGCTCGATCCGCCCCAGCAAAACCCCACCACGCTGACCTTGCCGGCGGGCGCACGATCGACGGCTGCCTGAACATCCTTGAGCACATCGTCCCAGGCAATGCTGCGGGTGATCCCGAGGCCGCGCTGAACATCCTCGGGCTGATAGCCGAGCTTCAGCCTGGGCTCTCTGCGGTCCATCAGCGAAGGGGCAATCACGTGATAGCCCGCCTCGGCAAAGGACTTGGCGACCGCCTGGATATGGCCGTTCACCCCGAAAATCTCCTGCAGGAGAACAACCGTCCCCTTGCTGCCCCCGTTGCCAGCTCCCTCGCCGCTTCCTTCTCTCTGGCCCTGCGGTTCGCAGACATAAGCCTCGAAGCCATGTCCGTCCGCCGCCTTCAGTTCAATCCAATGTGACATCAGCCTGCAATTCTCCGTTTCGATGATCCAGCTAAACAAGACACGCTCTACAGGGACAGCAGATGACGGCTCGCGAAATCGGCCATGGCCGGCTTGGCAAGATGCGCCCGGTCGTGAGCGCAGTGTCCGCTTTGCGCGAAGATCATGGTCTCGACCGGCGAGCGCGCCGCCTGCAGAACCCGCTCGACACCGTCGGGCGGGGCAAGATCGTCCAGACCGCCCTGTACGATGAGGTAGGGGCAGTTCAGCTTTTCGGGAATGCCGTCGAGGTCATAGCCCGCGAAGAACGCAATCGCCTCCTCGACCTTCCCAATGTTCGCAGCTCGCATGAAGCGCTTCTGATAACTATCTGGAAGATCAGCAAAATGTCTCAGGTCAAATATCAATCCCCAGGAGATTGCGACCTTGATCCGCGGATCGAGCGCAGCGGCCTTGCAGGCCCAGTGCCCTCCCGTGCTGCGCCCGAGAACACCGATCCGGTCGAGGTCGATTTCCGCATGCTGGGCCAGGGAATCGATGGCCGCCGACACCGCCGCCTCGAAATCCATGCGCAGCGGCATCTCGTAAAACACCGCCCCCTGGCCCGGCCCGTCAAAGGTCAGCGTCGCCAGCCCGCGCTCGGCGAAATAGCTGGTCAGTTCGTAAGCGTCTTCCTTGGTCGTATCGAGCCCGCCGAAAAGGACCACACAGGCAAACGGCCCCTGCCCCGGCGGCAATCTGAGATAGCCGGGCAGACTTACGCCGTCGAAATCGATCGATACTTCGCGCAAGGGGACAGGAAACAGGCCGGCCGCCCGCTGGAAGAGCGCCCGCTTGCGCGCATCGGTCTCCGCCTTCAGTTCCATGCTTATGTCCATCAGGATGCCCTGGCCGAAATGGCAGCAGAGCGCGGCGCGCCAAAGATGCAGAGCCGCGGTCAGCGACGCACCGCCCTCCAGGCTCGCCTGGGCACGCTCCTCATACTCGCGCGACAGATTCACCCAGCCTTCGCACCACCGATCCGTATCGGCGATGCGCGCCTTCAGAAGCGCGAGATCGGGAAAGGGGATTCCGTCCGATATCAGGCGCGCGGAAAAGGCATCGATCACCTTGGCGACATCGCTGTTCATTGCGCCGTAATCCCGGTTGTCAGTCTGCAAACTTCCGCCGCGGTCATCATGGGAACCAGGATTTCGATCCTGCCGCCGAAGGCATCGCTGATCGCGCCTGCGATCGCCGCCGGCACCGGCCCGACATTGCCCTCCCCGACGCCACGCACGCCCAGCGGATTGGACTGCGCGAGAAACTCGAAATGCAGCATCTCGATGTCGGGGATATGGACCGCCCTGGGCATGACGTAATCCATCAGGCTTCCGCTCAAAAGTTGGCCGTCCTCGGAATAGACGATGCGTTCGCCCAGCGCCGTGCCGAGCCCTTGCGCGAAAGCCCCCCAGATCTGGCCCTCGACGAGCTTGGGATTGATCTGCCGGCCGCAATCATGGCCGATGGCATATCTGACGATCTTCCACTCGCCCGTATCGATATCCACTTCCACAATGGCCGCATGGGTTCCGCTCGCCCATGTCACGGTGGGCGGGTAATAGTATTTGGTGGCGCAAAGGCCCGGATTGGGTTCGCCGGCCAGCACTCTGGAGAAGGCCGCGCTCGAAACAAGACGCGCCCAGTCGACGACGCTGTCAGGCTTGCCCTCCTCGAAGACAGCACCCTCCGAAACGACGATCTTCTCCGGCGCGCAGCCCAGAAGCCCGCCCGCCACGATCTGCGTGCGGCGCCTGACATCGGCTGCGGCCATCGCGACGGCGTTGCCGGTATTGACGGTTACGCGGCTGCCGCCGGTGCCGTAGCTGTAGTGCAGCAGACGCGAATCCCCGCCGCGCACCCTGATCCTGTCATAGGGCATTCCAAGATATTCGGAACATATCTGCGCGAAGACCGTCTCATGCCCCTGCCCCGACTGGGAGACGCCAATCCAGACCTCGGCGCGGCCGCCTTCATCGATCTTGACCGTTGCCCCCTCGCAGGGCCAGCCGATCCCGCTGGCCTCGACATAGTTCGCAACGCCCATGCCGATGCGCTTGTTGGCCGGCGCCGACCGCCTCAGCGCGTCGAGCTGGCCGTCCAGCGCGCCAAGCGTCGCTTCGAAGACTTTCGGGAAATCGCCGGTGTCGTAGACCACCTCGACGCCGTCGCGATAGACGTTGCCTGGCTTGTAGGGCATCTCGGCTGCCGATACGAGGTTGCGGCGGCGGATCTCGATCGGGCTGATGCCAAGCTCATGGCCCAGGAAGTCGAGACTGCGCTCGATGATCCAGGTCGCTTCAGGCCGGCCCGTTCCGCGATAGGGCGAGGAAGGGCATTTGTTGGTCAGCACGGAAACCGCCTCGGCGCGATAGGCCGGCAGGCGGTATTGAGAGGGAACGTGGTTGATCGTGTTGGTCGGTTCGATGACCGCCCAGCACAGATAGGCGCCGGTATCCTTGATCAGCGAGACATCGAGCCCGAGCAGTTGGCCATCGGATTTTGCGGCAAGCCGCACATCGATGATCTGGTCGCGGGCATGTTGCGAACTCAACATGAATTCCGATCGGGTCTGGATCCACTTGACGGGCCGCTTCGCCATGTAGGAAAGCAGCGGAACCAGCACGTCCTCGGGATAGACCCCCGATTTCGGGCCGAACGCCCCGCCGGTATCCGGGCTGAGCACCTGGATGCTTTCCTCGCGAAGCCCGGTGAACCTCGACGCGGCGCCCTTGACCGCATAGGGTATCTGGTGCCCGACGCGGATCGTCATGCTGTCCTTGCCGGCGTCGTATTCGGCCGAGATCGCGCGCGTCTCGATGGGCATGGAAGCGATGCGCGGAAAGGTGAAGCGTTTCTCCACGACGATATCCGCGCCCGAAAACGCCGCGTCCACATCGCCGATACAGGCGCTCAGATGCGCCACGGTGTTCGAGCTGGCCTCATGGACCCGTATGTCGTCCTGCCTGGCAATCTCGGGATCGATTACGGGGTCGAGAAGCTCGTAGTCGACGGCGAGCTGGTCGGCCAGGTTCTCCGCCAGGGCGGGGCTGTCGGCAAGGACCACGGCCACCGGCTCGCCGACATAGCGCACCACGCCATCGGCGAGCGCCAGCTGCGCCGGCGGCGCCATCAGGTCGCAATAGGGATTTGTCGCCGGCTCGCGAAACGCCGGCAGCGGCTGGGAGAGCGAGGGAAGGTCACCGAAGACCCAGACCGAATGCGCGCCCTCCTCAAGCGCCGTCGCCTTGTCGACGCCGTTGATCCGGGCAGAGGGATAAGGCGAGCGGACGATGCCCGCGAAAAGGGTCCCCGCCGCCACATGGTCGTCCGTAAACTGACCCTTGCCCAAGACCAGCCTTCTGTCTTCCTTGCGGATCTCGGAACTTCCAATCATCGGAATATGCTCTCAAAGAGGTCTTAGAGTATTGAATTTACAATGAAAACTTTATGGGAGATCATGAAGCGCACTGACCTCATCCATCGCCTGGGTCTCAAGATGGAGGCGGTTCCTGAGGATGGTATCCTTGCCCTTATAGGCTTCGGCGAGCTCGTGGATATGATCGTACATCAGGGAGCCCGCCTTCTCGGCGTCGTGCGCCTCGACCGCTTCGTATATCTGCTCGTGCCAGCGGCAATTGGACTTGATGATGTCCACCTGGTTCGGGCTTTCGCGAACGCGGACGATGCCTTTCAGCGATCGATTGATAAATTTGCAGTTCATGCACAAAAGCTGATTTGAGCCGGCTCCCGCGAGCAGTTCATGAAACTCGATATGAATTTTCTGCATCCGCTGCCAATCGTCCCGGGTGTCGATCGGGCCGTTCATCTTCTTCATGTTCTCGGCAAGGCGCTGCAAGAGAGAGGCATCGGCGATCTTTGCGATATGGCGGGCAAGCGCCGGCTCGAAGGCCAGGCGAGCCTCATAAACCTGCGCGGCGGTGAGGTTCTTGAAGTAGAAGTAGCTGTGGAGGTGGTTGAGTATCCTGATTTCCGACACGTCGGCGATGAAAGTTCCGCCGGTGGGGCCCGTCGAGCTTTGAACCAGTCCCTGGACCTCCAGGGATTTGAGCGCTTCCCTCACCGACGCCTTGCCCACCTGGAACATTTCCGTCAGGCGGTGCTCCGAAGGCAACTTGTCCCCCGGGCGCATCCCCTCGCTGACGATAAGCTGTTTCAACGCATCGGCGATGAGATCCCCACGCTTGTGGAAGCGCAGCGACTGAACGATGTCGCCACTGGCCGCCGAACTACCGAACCGATCCGATTTCTCTGCCACGTCTTTTCCAGTCCAGTTATTGGTTCCCGGGAATATTGCGGTTCGCATGAAACGCCGAACCAATCGGGAAACCTTTTAGCAACATATGCTTATTATCAGGTAATAGGTTCATATGGTCAATAAGTAAAGCGGGCCCACGGGTGCCGATATTGCACCCGTCCGCAGGTTGAACGAACCATGACAACTTCGGACACTGCCAAAGCGGACTTCGGGAATTTGCCGATGAATCACCAAACCGTGGAGTCTCCCAAACACCTTGCAACGACACCGCGAAGATATTGTTACGCACCCTATTGACCATATGAACTTATTACCCGATAAATCGACGCCAGGCAACCATGCTGTGCAATCAATGTCTTTTGCCATAACGACCACACTGACGCCGGAGAACCGAAGCCCGAGCAAGGCGGCAGGAGAGAAGGCCGCATCCCGCAAGCGATCTCCCTGTCCTGCTCCCTGTCCTGGCGGGAGCCGGCTCGCGGTTGCGGCGTTTGTCCTGTGGGCGGAGGCACCCCTGCCGGACCAGGCTGCGAAGAAATAAGGAAGGCGGCGCGCCGGACCTCACAGTGAACACCCGGAACGCCGCTCAAGAAGACGTCGATGCCACCCGCCGCCACGGCTTCGCACCTCCGGCAAGGCTCGGCCAACGCGCAACAACCTACGAAGAACCTCACTTTGGAAACGATCGCAACTCCCTCGGCTTTTGACGGCTCACTGCTCGCGGCACTTGCCGCCGGCCTTGTCCTGACCGGCATCGTCTCCGGCATCCTGGCGGGATTGCTCGGCGTCGGCGGCGGCATCGTCATCGTCCCCACCCTGTTCTGGATGCTGACGCTGCTGCACCTGCCGGCGGAACTCGTTCCCCATCTCGCGGTGGCGACATCGCTCGCGGTAATCATCCCCACCTCGATTTCCTCGGCCACGGCTCACCGGCGACGCGGCAATTTCGACGCCTCGCTGTTCAGGCTCTGGGGGCCGGCCATATTCATCGGGGCGCTGATCGGCGGCATCATGTCCAGCTTTATCTCGGGGACAGGACTACGGCTTGTCTTCGGCGTGGTTGGTCTTCTGGTCGCCATCAACATGGCCATCCCGAAGACCCTGGTCGTCTCGGCCGCGCTGCCGGCCAGCAACGGGCTCAACCGGCTGCTCGCCTCGATCATCGGATTCATCTCCTCGCTGATGGGGATCGGCGGCGGAACCCTTTCCGTTCCCACGCTGACCGCCTTTTCCTTCCCCATCCACCGGGCGGTGGGAACCTCCGCCTCGCTCGGCCTGCTGATCGCGCTTCCGGCGGTGGCCGGCTTCATCTGGTCGGGCTGGACGGTAGCAAACCGCCCCCCGTTGAGCCTCGGCTATGTCAGCCTTCCCGCCGTCCTGATCATTGCGCCGATGAGTTTCCTCTTCGCACCGCTGGGCGCGCGGATCGCCCACACGCTCAATCCGCGCCGGCTCAAGCTCGCCTTCGCCCTCTTCCTTGCGCTCACCTCGATGCGTATGCTGCTGGGTTAAAGCCTTTCAGGCTTGTCAGGAAGCAGGATCAGGACGCATCAATTGACACGAAGACCGGGCAATGGAAGGACGGCAGCCGCTCTCGGCTGGCTCGGGCTCGTGCTCATGGCCGTGGTCGCGCTGGTCCTTTTCGAGCGCCAGCGGCTGTTCGCCGAACTGCAGAGCGAGGCGGCGATCCTCCATCGCCTGGCCTCGCAGCGCGCCGATCAGCACGACGCCCATCTGACGTCGCTGTCGGCACTGGCGGTGGCGGGAGAACCCGAACGGCAGGACCTGTTTCTCGATGTCGCGACCACGATCCAGCGCTTCTATCCCCGCATCGTGGCCGTCGATCTCGTCCCCTTCGACCGGTCCGCGCGCTACGTGACGACGCGCCCCGGCCTGCCGGACGATCTTGCCGGGATCATCGTCGCGGGCGCCCGCGCCTCCGATGGCGCCCTCGTGCTGCGGGCGGACCCCGAGGCGGAGGACCGTTATCTCGTCATCAAGCGCAGCCCAAACACCGATGCCGCCCGATTCGGGTTGGCGCTGACGATCAAGGCCGAGGGAATGCTGGCGTCGGATGACGATTTCTGGAGCCGGCCCTCGGTGACCCGCAGCCTCGCCCTGCCCGATGGCGGTGTGCTGTTCGGCACGCAGCCGGGCCATACGACGATGCAGTTCAGCGCGCCGCTCGGCAGCGGTTCCCAACCGCTGATCTTCGAGGCGGGGATTTCGCCCCGGCTGGCCGATCTCCTGCCGGCGGACCGGCTGGTCGCTGCGCTCGGCATCGTCTCCGTGCTCTACATGCTCGCGGTTCTCGGCCTGCGACAGCGTGTTCGGGCGCGCCGTGCCGAAGGCCTGGCAAGGCTCAGCGCCGACGATGCGCGGCTTGCCCATGCCTCGCGCGTCAACGCCCTCGGCGAAATGGCGAGCGGCATGGCGCACGAACTGACGCAGCCGCTGACGGCCATTCTTTCCCAGGCGCAGGCCGGGCGACATCTGGCGAAGCAGCGGGATATCGCGGGGTCCGAGGCGAGCTTCGGGCAGATCGTCGCGCAGGCCAAGCGCGCCGCGATCATCCTCGACCGGCTGCGCGACTGGACAAGGCCGCAATCGGGACGAACCGAGCCGGTGCCGATCAACGAGGCGGTCGGCAATGTGGAAGCCCTGCTGCGGCGCGACATCGAGGCAGGTCACGTAACCCTGACGACCGATCTCTCGGCGACACGCAACGTCACGCTGCAACTCGACCGGATCGCGCTGGAACAGATCGTTTTCAACCTTACCCGCAATGCGATAGAGGCCGTGTCCGACAGCGCCGAACGGCGGGTCCGCCTGACGAGCCGCCTTGCCGACAATGGCATGGTCATCGAGGTCTCCGACAGTGGACCGGGCGTGCCCGAAGCCCTGCGCGCGCGGCTGTTCGAACCCTTCGTCACCGGCAAGCCCGACGGAACGGGCCTCGGGCTGGCGCTTTGCCAGCGACTTGCCGAGCGCATGGGCGGCACGCTGGCCCTCGCCGAGAATCATGCCGAAACGGTATTCCGCCTCTGGCTGCCGCTGCCGGCGGGCGAAAACCGGGAGGCGGGAAAATGAGCCTGCCGGTCTATCTGGTCGACGATGACGATGCGGTGCGCGAGGCACTGGCGCTGCTCATGCGCACGGTCGGCCTGTCGGTGCGCGGCTTCGCCGCCCCCGAGACCTTTCTCGGCGCGCTCGACCGGCTGGAACCCGGCTGCCTGATCCTCGACATCCGGATGCCGGCGATCTCCGGCCTGAAACTGCAGGAGCAATTGCGCGCCCGCGGCGTGGACTGGCCCACGGTGGTGATTTCCGGCCATGGCGATATCGAGGCCTGCCGCCGGGCCTTTCGCAATGGCGCCATCGACTTCCTGTCGAAGCCGGTGGACGAAGAAGACCTGATCGACGCCATCCAGAAGGGACATGCCGATCTGGCGGCGCGTCAACGCCAGGCTTCGGAAGCCGGCGAAGCGCGGCGGCTTCTGGCCCGGCTGACCGAACGGGAGGCCGAGGTGCTCGAGATGGTGGCAAAGGGTCTGACCACCCGGCAGATCGCCGACGCGCTCGCTTTGTCGCCGCGCACCGTGGACAGCCACCGCGCCGCGATCGGGGCCAAGGCCGGAACAAGCTCGGCGGCCGAACTGACCCGGCTCTGGCTCGACGCGCGGGAGGGTCGGTAGAACTACCGATCCCCCTGCAAGCCCTACGAATACCGGATCGACCTGATCGCCATTAGCTTCTCCCCGTCATACCAACGAAGGAGAATTGACATGATCCGCAATCTCGTCCTGGCCGCCGCCCTGCTGGCCCCCGCTTCCGTCGTCGCGCAGGAACTGCCGGCCGCCCCCTATCTGCCGCTCGACCTGGCCCAGACCGCAGCCCGCACGGCGCTCGACGCCTGCACCGCTCAGGGCCACAATGTCAGCGTCTCGATCGTTGCCCGCAGCGGCGTCACCAAAGTGGTCCTGCGCGCCGACAATGCCGGCCCGCACACCGTCGGCAGCAGCACCGGCAAGGCCTTCACCTCGGCCAGCATGGGCCGCGACACCGCAGGCCTCGCCGGCTTCATCGGCGAAAACCCGGCCAATGACGGCCTGCGCGACATGGACAGCCGCATGGTGATCCAGGCCGGCGGCCTGCCGATCAAGATCGGTGGCGCTCTGGTCGGCGGCATCGGCGTCGGCGGTGCGCCCTCGGGCGACATCGACGCCGGCTGTGCCCGCACCGGCCTCGACGCGATCGGCGCCGAGTAATCCGGGTTTTTATTCTGCGGCCGGCCCGGAAACATTTCGAGCCGGTTGCCTCAGCAAGGATCGAACCGATGATGCGTACACTCATAAGCCTTCTTCTGCTCGGCCTGGCGGCGACCGCCCAGGCGCAGACACCCCCTTCGGCCGCCGAGATCGCCGGCTATCAGGGCCTGCACCGCGCCGCCCATGAAGGCGATATCGCCGCCATCCGCCGCCTTGTTGCCGAAAGCGCCGATCTCAACGCGCGCGACCGGGCGGGACGGACGCCGGCCCATGTCGCGGCCTTCGCCTCCAACGATGCCGCCCTGCGCGCGCTCGCCGAAGCCGGCGCCGACATGAACGCGCTGGAGAACCGCGTCTATGACGTGCTGACCATCGCCGCCGTCGCCGACGATCCCGAGATGGTTTCGCTGGCGATGGAACTGGGCAACCGCGCCGACCTCGTCACCAGCGTCTATGACGGCACCGCGCTGATCGCCGCCGCGCATCTCGGCCATGCCGAAGTCGTGCGCCGCCTGATCGCCGGCGGCGCGCCGCTCGATCACGTCAACAATCTGGGCTGGACCGCCCTGATGGAGGCCGTGGTTCTGGGCGATGGCGGTCCCGATCACGTCGCCACCGTGCGCGCGCTGGTGGAAGCCGGCGCCGATCGCAGCATCACCGACCGCGACGACGTCACGCCGCTGCAACATGCCGAAGCGCGGGGCTATGAGGCGATCGCCGCACTCCTTCGCGGGGCGGGCAATTAGATGTGAGCTTCCTATAGGTTGTCCATTCCGGCCGGACCGGGGAGACTGGAGTTCCCAAGCTCGCGCTCGAGGATGACCAGCATTTCATCACCCCAACGGATGTCTTCCTCCATTGCCGTGCGACTGGCTTGCGCGTCCCTTGCCTCAAGCGCTCCGATCAGGTCGAAGTGCCTGTGACTTTCCCGGGAAAGTTTTCGCACGGGCATTCTGTCGTGAAAGATGCGTAGGAAGGGGCCCATCAGGACCCACATGTTCTCGCAGATTCCTTCGAGGATCGGCTTGTCGGCCAGCCGGAGGATGGCAAAATGAAAATCCCGATTGAGCAGGCTGGCTTCGGCCGGATCGGAAGCCGCCGCCTCGATAAAGCGTTCGTTGAGAGCCTTTAACTCGCTCAACCGGGAATCCGTGATGCGCGTGGCCGCCAGCGCCGCCGCCTCCCCTTCGAGGTGGATGCGTATCAACTGCACCTCTCGCATCCGCGCCGGATCGAGCTCCGGCACCTGAACCGATGTCGCCGCGCGGAGCACCAGCGAACGCTCGCTGACGAGCCGGAAGATCGCCTCGCGAACCGGGGTGATGCTGGTGCCGTACTCCGCCGCAATACCGGAAATGGTAAGCCTTTCGCCGGGGGCATACTGGCCATCCATCAAAGCATGCCGCAGCCCGTTGTACAGCTGTGTGGCCAAGCTATCTCTGGATACCTGCTTCGTCGACATACTTTCCTCCGGGAAGAATCAGGACAGCATTTCAACCAGCTCAATCGATACCCCCTGCGGGTCCCGCATGAACAGGCCCGGCAAGCCTTTCGGCATGCCTTCGGCAATGTCAACCGGTTCGCCCTGAAGGGCGCCACCGCCATCAGCACCCGATCCGCGCCATTTTTCCACGTTCGCAACCCGCAGGCAAACAAGCGCAGTGCCAACGCCTTATGATTTCGAGATGCGTGAGGGGTCGCGCCACGGCGATCAAGGCCATGCCGGACTTCGACCAAAGGTGAGATCGCCTGAAATACCCGCTCAGACCAGCGCGCCGGCAATCTCCTCGATCCCCGCCGCATCGAGCTTGTAGTGACCATAAAGATGGATGGGCGGCGCAATCAGGCTGAATTCGTCGTAGATACCGTGGCGCTTCAGGCGCGCCTTGGCCGGGTTCTCGGCCATGATCTCCGCAACCGCGCTTCCCAGGCCGCCAAGGATATTGTGCTCCTCGACGGTCAGGATTGTCGACGAGGTTCTCGCCGCTTCAAGCACGGCATCCTCGTCAAGCGGCTTGATCGTGTGCATGTCGATGAGACCCACCGAATGCCCTTTGGCATTCAGGGCCTCCATCGCCGCCTTTGCCCCGTGAACGGCATAACCGCAGGCAATGATGGTCAGATCCCTGCCGATCCCGTGGACCTGTGCCTTGCCGATTTCGAAGGTTTCCGACTTGTCGTAGATGACGGGATCGTGGCCCCGCCCGATACGGAAATAGATCGGATCGCGATAGGTCGCCGAATGCCTGAGCAACTGGGCGAACTGCGCTCCGTCACAGGGCGAGACCACGGCCAGGCCGGCGATAGCCCGCATCGTGGAAATATCTTCCGTGGCATGGTGGGAGGTTCCGTAGAACCCGAGCGAGATCCCCGTATGGTGACCGATCAGACGGACCGGCTGGCCGCAATAGGCGACATCCATGCGAATCTGCTCGCAGGCAAGCAGCCCCATATAGGACGCGAAAGTCGCGACATAGGGAATGAGGCCGACCGTCGCCATGCCCGCCGCGGCGGAAACCATGTTCTGCTCCGAAATGCCGAACTGTACGAAACGATCGGGATATACGCGCGCAAATCTGACAAGCCCGTTGGAATGCTGAAGATCGGCCGTACCGGCGGCAATGGGATGGCCCGCCTGAACCAGTTCGATCAATGTGTCCGACAGGACCGAAAGGCTGGGCGCGCGTTTGTTGAGTTCACGATACTGCCAACTGTCGGGGCTGAGCGGCGCATTCATGTCATTGTCCTCCCTGAGCGAGAATCGCCTGCCGTGCCCGTTGCGTATCTTCAGGCGAAAGGTATCCCAGATGCCATCCGGGCTCGTTCTCCATGAAGTCGATGCCCTTACCCTTGAGCGTCCTGGCGATCACGCAGCACGGTTTCCCGCGCGTCTTGTCGGCCTTGACCCGGCGCAACAATTCCGTCAGCGCGACAACGTCGTGGCCATCGACCTCGTGAACCTCCCAGCCGAAGGCCCGCCACTTCTCGTCGAGCGGCTCGACCGCAATAACGTCATCGACCTTGCCATCGAGCTGATAGCCATTGCGGTCTATGATCGCGATCAGATTGGACAGGCCATGGCTTGACGCATTGAGCGCCGCCTCCCAGACCTGCCCCTCCTGCATCTCGCCATCGCCCAGCATCACAAAGACATCGAACCGGAGACCGCGCATCCGCGCGCCATGAACCATGCCCACACCGTTGGAAAGGGCATGGCCAATGGAACCGGAACTGAAATCGACGCCCGGAACCTTGCGCATGTCCGGATGATCGCCGAGCGGGCTGCCGAGCCGCGTGTAATCGTCCAGCCAGGACCTGTCGAAGAAACCCAGATCCGCAAGGATCGGAAACAGCCCGACCGCGGCATGGCCCTTTCCCATCAGAAAGCGGTCGCGGCCCTCCCAGCCGGGTTCGCCACGCCTGATGTTCATGACGTCGTAATAGAGCGCGGCGAAAATCTCGGCACAGGAGAACACGGAGGAATAGTGGCCGACCTTGGCGATCGAAATCAGGCGCAGGGTCTCCAGCCGCACGAATTGCGCCCGTTCCTCGAGCAACCCGATCCGCTCTTTCGAAAGCCGGGTGTTTTCCATGCCTGCCCTCCTCCGGGTGAAAAACAACGCAATCGCCGCATGGCGAGGCGCCCACCCGCGCCAACACGGTTCTTCGCACGGTCCCATTACCGAGTCAAGAAATGATGCATCATATATCTTCTTTCGAAACGGCTTTTCCCTCGGCGAACAGAACAACTCAAACCGACCGTCGCGGAGCGCGGTACTTGTCTGCGCCGTGCCCGCCGCCATCGCGGGGTATGGCGACAGGCTGCCGGCGTCAGCCAACCCGCCAGATAGACGGTCGCACCTTGTCAGTTGATAGCATATTTCCTATATTGCTATCACAGCCATCGCTTGACCGGAGACGCCATCAGATGCCTGCCGTCACCATTCGCAATCTCTCCGACGCGACCCATCGCGCCCTCAAGGTGCGCGCGGCCCATCATGGCCGCAGCGCCGAGGCGGAAATGCGCGACATTCTGGAATCGGCGGTGCGTCCAGCCGAGCGTCTGCGCCTCGGCTCCGCCCTGTCGGCGTTGAGCCGCAAGGCCGGGCTGACCAATGCCGATTTCGAGGCACTGGAACAGGCAAGCGACAAGACGCCTGCCACGCCGATGAGCTTTGAATGATCGTTCTGGATACCAATGTCGTCTCCGAGGCGATGAAGCCGGAGCCGGACCCCGCTATGCGCGATTGGCTGGACGAACAGGCCGCCGAAACCCTCTACATCTCCAGCGTCACCGTCGCGGAACTGCTGTTCGGCATCGGCGCGCTGCCGGATGGATGGCGCAAGCAGAAGCTCGCCACCACCCTCGACGGGATGCTGCTGCTGTTCGAGGGCAGAATCCTCGCCTTCGATACCGACGCCGCCCGCCACTATGCCGATCTTGCCGTCGCGGCCCGCAGGGCGGGCAAGGGCTTTCCCACGTCGGACGGCTATATCGCCGCCATCGCAACCGCCCATGGATTTACGGTTGCGACACGCGATGCCAGCGCCTTCGACGCGGCGGGCATTCCGGTCATCGACCCGTGGACTGCAAAGCGCTGAGTAAGGGCGTTGCCCTTCGAATCGGGTCTGCCGACGCTCTACCCCCGTCCGCCATCGAGGCTCCCGGCGCCATCTTCAGGCGCAAAGCCCGAGCCGATCCAGGCATGGATCAGACGGTCGGAAACGATGGCGATGAAGGCGATCGACAATCCGGCAACCAGCCCCATTCCCGCATCGGCCTTGCCGAGCGCGACATAGACCTGTTGGCCGAGATCGCGGGTTCCCACCAGCGCGGCGATGGCCAGCATGGACAGCGCCGCCATGATCGTCTGGTTGACGCCGAGCATGATCACCGGCAGCGCCAGCGGAAGACGCACATGCCAGAGTCTCTGCCAGGGCGTGGTGCCGATCTGGGTGACCGCCTCCATGACACCGGCATCGACATGGCGCAGTCCGTGCTCGACATAGCGGATCGGAGGAACGACCGCGTACAGAACGATGGCGATCAGGGCGGTGAATTCGCCGACCTTGAAGAACATCAGGGCCGGAATCAGGAAAACGAATTGCGGCATGGTCTGCAGCGCGTCGCAGACCGGCCGGACAGCCGCGGAGACCCGGTCGCTCGATGCCGCCCACAAACCGAGTGCAGCGCCGATCAACCCCGACAGGAGAACCGCCACCACGCAAAGATAGAGCGATTGCACCAGCGCTGCCCACAGGCCGTTCGCCAGGATCAGGCAGGTTCCCGCGGCAACGAAGACAGCCATCTTCCAGCCCATCGACTGATAGGCCATCAGGGCAAGCCCCAGCACGAAGACCGGCCAGGGAAACGCCTGCAGGCCGGTGAAGAGCAATGTGCCTGCCATGATGACGAATACGGCCAGCCGCCAGCGTCCTGAGACGAATGCCCATCCCGCCAGCGCGGCGCAGACGACGCCATAGAGCGCGATCAGCCCCGGCGTCATGACAAATCCCCAGAGATACGGCGTGGCGGCCCCCGAAACACCGATCCTCAGCGGCAGAAGAAACGCGTAGAGAACGCCGTTCTTGATCGCGGCAAACAGGGCGGCATGATCCTGAACCAGGGCCAGAACCCATTGGTTGAGCACCGTGACATACTGTCGTGTCACGTCACCGCCGGGCATGAGCGCCCCCCCGGCCAGGAAGAAACGCAGCAGGAAGCCCAGCCCCAGGGACACCGCGAACATGACCATGATGGTGCGCCCCGCCAGCCTGCCCCCGGCGCCGCCCGCCTCGCGGTCGGCGAAACCACGGGTAATGCGGTCGGCCAGAATGGCCATCAGCGCGATGACCAGCCCGGAAAGAATACTCTGTCCGAATTCCGCCTTGCGCATGGAGGAGAGAACCTCCCAGCCGATATCCTGGAACCCGCCAATGATCGCCGCCACGATAACCATGGACAGGGCGGCCATGGTGGTCTGGTTGACGCCGACGAGAAGCTGCGGCAGGGCGGTCGGCAGGGTTACGTGCCAGAAGGACTGGCGCGGGTTGCAACCGGCCATCAGGCCGGCCTCGGTGACCTCGGACGGCACGCGCTCCAGGCCGAGCATGACATTGCGCACCATCGGCGGTATGGCATAGATCGCGCTGGCGATCAGTCCGACCACCGGTCCGAATCCGAACAGCAGCAGCAGCGGAATAAGGTAGGCGAAGGCCGGGACGGTCTGCATGAGGTCGAGCGCCGCCGTTACGACCGGCCCAAGTTGCGGCCAGCGCCACGCCATCACCCCGATCGCAAAGCCGGCCGCGACCGAAAGGGGCACCGCAAGGATGACGAGGGCGAGCGTGTTCATGGCCTCGATCCAGTAATCGGCCAGAAGCACGTAGACCACCGCAGCAGCGGCCACGGCAACCAGCCGCACGCCACCCGCGCCGGCCGCGGCGGCACAGATCATCAGGGCAGCGGCCGGCCACGGCAACCAGATCAGAGCCTGGCGAATGGCCTGCATCGGCACGGAGAGAGCCGTGGAAACCGCCCGGAAATACGGCTGGACGACCGGCACCACCGCATCGGCAACGGCATTTATCCAACCGGAAAGCGGCAGCATCCAGTCGTCCGGCCAGATAGCGAGCCACGGCGCGACCGGGCGCAGCGCCAGACAGAAACCGAGAAGCGCAAGAACACCGAACCAGGGCCAAAGAGCCGGCGGCAGCGATGCCCCGCGACGAAGCTGCGACATCGTTGCGGCCGTGCTCACAGCGCGGCCATGGCGGCATCGGCCGACGGCATGCGCCGGATCAGGTCGAAGACCCGGCTCGCCCGCAGGGTGCGCGCCTCACCGCGAATGCGCAGGGCGGCGGTGCCATCGAAGAAGCGCGGCAGCACCTGTTCCAGAACGGCATCCGCCTCAACCTCGGCATCGGGCAGCGGGCCGGATGCCGGCTCGGCCAGGTCGGCGGCGCGGATGACCCTCAGGACCGGCGTATCCTCCACGAAACGCGCAACATAGTCGTCCGCCGGGGTGAGCACGATCTCGGCCGGGCGGCCGATCTGCACGATCCGGCCCGCACGCATGATCGCCACCCGGTCGGCAAGGCGAAACGCTTCGGCAATGTCATGGGTGATGAAGACGATCGTCTTGTGCAACATCTTCTGGAGCCGCAGGAACTCGTCCTGCATCTGTCGGCGGATCAGCGGATCGAGCGCCGAGAACGGCTCATCGAGGAACCAGAGTTCCGGATCGGCGGCAAGCGAGCGGGCGATGCCGACGCGCTGCTGCTGTCCGCCGGAAAGCTGGCTCGGATAGGCGAATTCCCGCCCCTCCAGACCTACCTGGGCAATCATCTCGCGGGCGCGCGCTTCCCATTTCGCGCGCGCATTGCCGTGCATCCTCAGCGGAAAGCCGACATTCTCCAGCACGGTGAGATGGGGCAAAAGGCCGAAACTCTGGAACACCATGCCCATGGTGCGCCGGCGCAATGCGACGAGATCCGAGCGGCTCGCGGCGAGCAGATCCTGTCCGTCGAGCATCACCTGTCCGGCAGATGGCTCGATGAGACGCGACAGGCAGCGGATGAGCGTCGACTTGCCCGAGCCGCTCAGTCCCATGATGACAAAGATCTCGCCGGCGTGAACGTCGAAGCTCGCATCCACGACCGCCGGAATGACACCCGACTGGCGCATGGCGTCGACGCTTGCGGCCGACGAATCCCCCGGATCAGGCGGATACGCCCGCCCGCCGGCACCGAAGACTTTCCAGACATGCCGGCAGGAGAGTTTTACCGCGCGCCCATCCGGCGCTTTCGCATCCGCGACCCTCATCGCGCGCGGCCGGATATTCGTCGTATGGCGCCAGCCGGTGTGCGTGGGGTGTCGTCGGCTATTCTCCGGCTGCTTCGATCCAAGGTTTCCAGACTCCCTCATTGCCGGAAATCCAGTCAGCGGCCACCGCGTCGAGATCCTCGCCATTCTTGTCGACCTTGAGCATCATCTGCTGCTGGTCGTCGGCGCCCAACTGGAACTCCCTGAGGAAGGTATACGCCGCCGGCCACTTTTCTTCAAAGCCGGACCACACCACCTTGGCGACATCGGGCGGCGTGATGCAGTGCTCGTTATTGTCTTCCTTGCAGGGCGGCATCGTCACCCAGCCGACTTCGGTCTCGGCCAGTGCGTAATGGGGCGCCCAGAACATCATCATCAACGGCGTCTTGGCCGCCGCGGACGATTCCAGTTCAGCGACCAGCGCCCCCTCGGACCCCGCCGGAACGGCCGTATAGGGCATGTCGTTATCGGCCAGGATGGTTGCGGCGCGCGACCCCCAGTCAGCCGGGTAGTCGAGGAAGCGGGCATTCGGCGCCGTCTCCGGCGTCATCAGCGCCTGGATGCATTCCGGCTTCTCCATCGCCGCCCAGTCGGGCAGGCCGGGGCAGACTTCTTCCATGAACTTCGGATAGATCCAGCCCTCGCGGGTCTGCAATCCGAGCAGGCCGATGTTCTGAATCTGGCCGGCCTCCAGGACCTTGGGATAGATATCGCCCACATTGTTGAGCCATATCTCCACCGAGGCGCTCAGCGTACCGTCCGCCAGGCCGGAAAACTGCGGGAAATTGCCGGCGGTGACATACTCCACCTTGTATCCGAGCTTTTCGAGAAGCTGCCCGGCGACATGGGTCGAAATATGCGCGCCCGTCCATTCCAGAACAGCCAGTTTGATGGGCTCGGCCGTATCGCCCATCTCGGCGGCGGCGGCGGGCGCGGCAATCAGGCTCAGACCGATGCAACCTGCCCATAATGCATTCACTGCTTTCATCTTGTTCTCCCTTTCAAGGGTTTTTCCCATACAATGATGGGGTTCCAACGCCTGAACTACATAGCTGTCACCAAAGGGCGCCTCCGGTTATCTGAAGGTTTTCCATGGTGATTCCCCTGGCCTCTTCGGAACACAGAAACAGCGCCGTCGCGGCGATCTCCTCCGGCTGGATCAGGCGCTTCTGCGGGTTCTGACCGGCGATTTCGGCCATGCCCTCCTCCAGGGTGCGTCCCCTGCCTTCGGCGGCCATCACCTGGGTCACGTTGCGGTGCATCAACTCGGTTTCGACCCATGTGGGAGAGATCATGACGCAGGTGACCCCGTGCGGGGCGCCTTCCAGCGCAACACAGCGGGTCAGGCCCAGAAGACCGGATTTCGACGCGCAATAGGCGGGATTGTCCTTCCACCCCACCATTGCCGCGGTGGAACCGATATTGATCACCCGTCCCCACTTGCGCCCGATCATGCCGGGCAGCAGTTCACGCGTCATCCTGAAGGCGCCGGTCAGGTTGGTGTCGAGTATCTTCTCCCAGAGCGAATCGGGATGGCCGCAGACGGGCTGCTCGGCCGTCGTGCCGGCTGCATTGACGAGGATATCCGCAGGGCCGCATCTGGCTTCGGCGGCATCCAGGAAAGCGCGGACAGCGCCCGTGTCGCGCACGTCCAGATGTCCGGCGTGAACGCATCCCCCATGCCTCTCCAGCAGGGCGCGGACGTTCGACACGCCTTCCGGCTCGAGATAGGCGGCGGCATCTCCCTGCCTGCCGGATGCCCCGAGATAGGAGCCGACGGCAACGGCGGCGCCGGCGGCGGCCAATGCCTCGGCGATCGCCAGCCCCTGCCCTGTCAGCCCGCCGGTAATCACGGCGCAGCGTCCGGTCAGATCGGTCATCACGACGGTCCTCCAACAAGCCCTGCCACGCCGCACGCTACCCGGAGAATGGATTCAGACTGCAAGATACCCTCCATCGACCACCATTTCCGCCCCTGTCACGAATTTCGCTTCATCGGAGGCGAGATAGACCACCATCATCGCGACATCGTCCGGCTCGCCGAGACACCCGATGGGATGGCGCCGTGTCGCGGCCGCCACCTCCTCGTCGAAGGCTCCGAGGTCACGCAGATAGCCCTCGGTCTGCGGCGTCATGATATAGCCGGGATGGATCGAGTTGCAGCGGATACGGTAGCCCCGCTCGCCGCAATGGACGGCGACGGACTTGGTCAATGTCCGCACCCCGCCCTTGGCCGCACAATAGGCGGCCAGTTCCGCTTCCCCGATGACGCCGTCGATCGACGAAAGATTGATGATCGATCCCCCACCGCGCCCTTTCATGGTGGCAATAGCGGCCTTGCAGCCATAGAAGACGCTGTCGAGATCGACCGCCATGGTCCGCCGCCACTGCTCGATGCTCGTCGTCTCGATGTTCGCGGCGATCGCGATACCCGCATTGTTGACCATGACGTCGAGCCCGCCGAAATGTGCAAGCGCCGCTTCCATGACGGTATCCCAGGCAACCGGATCGGCAACGTCGTGTTCGAACGACACGGCCTCGCCGCCCGCGGCACGGATCCCCTCGGCGGTCCGAGCGGCAAGGGCGGGTTCGATATCGGTGCAGATCAGCCGTGCGCCTGCCTCGGCGAGGCGCATGCAGGCGGCCTGGCCGAGCCCCTTGCCGGCACCGGTCACCATCGCGATCTTGCCGCTACAGCGTGTCATGGATCATGCCTGTTCCAGCGGCCGGTCGAGCCAGTCGCGATAGAAGCCTTCCAGATCGGGTTCGAAATCATGCACCACCGGATAACCCGGCGCGGCGGCCTCCACCTCGTGCATCGTGCCGCATTCGGGACAGATGAACTCGCGGATCTCCATCCAGGCAGGATCGGGCAGATCGCTGTTGGGATAGATCTCGCGCAGCGCTTCCTCGCTGTCGCGCACGATGATCGACGCCGAGAGTTTCCAGTTGCTCCGGTAGTCGCCGAAGGAATGGCCGCATTCGCAGCGCGTCACCCGGCCGTCGGCACCGTCGGTGATGAAGAGGTGATCGCCGACCGGCAGCAGGATGCGATGGTCCCAGGCGACGCGGTCCTGCAGCACCTCGACATATTTGAAGAACCGGTCGTCATCCTTGTAGGCGCTCATGATGCGCCGCGTGTGCGGCCAGGGCAGCCTGCCGGCGACCAGATCCGCGATGACTTCTTTGCTATAGGTGGTCACTTGCTGCCTCCAAGGAATATGGCCTTGCCGTCGACGCCCCAGAACCTGCTGAACTCATCGGAGAATTTCTGTGAGAGCCGCATCGCGCTGGCAAACATGTTGCGAACTTCCGGCGCGAAATCGGCCTTCTCGATGCGCAGCCGCTCCCGCGCCATCCATTCCGAAACCGGAACCGCACGCGCAATGCGCTCGGCCCGCATCTCCGCGCGCCGCCGCTCGGTCGCTTCCAGATCGGGCTCCGGCCGGCCGTCCAGGCCATCCCGGAGAACGATGCCGAAGATGGCCGCCGCCTGCGGCGTGAGGAAACCGTTCTCGACATCCCACGCCGTCTTTGCGGGATCGCGTTCAAGAACGTCGCCATAGCCGCCGCCGCCATTGTAGGAATGGGTAAACACGTCCCCCGCCTTGTGCGGCGCGGTGATGTAGGGCCCCTCGACCAGAATCTGTTCCCCGCCCAGCACCTCCAGGTCCGAATGCAGCGGATCGGTGCCCGGCGCATGCGCCAGCGGCAGACCCGCGGCGGCGCGCTCATGGATATCGGAACCCCGCACGGCCCGGTGCTTCTGACAGGTCGGCGCGGGATAGCCGCCGCACATGCCGCCATTGTCGAAGACGCGGCTGGAATGCTCCGAGGTGACCAGCCGCAGGTGCTCGGTCCTGTTCAGCAACCAGGTCGAGGCAAACGAGCAGCCGCCGCGATATTTTCCGGCACCACCGGAATTGGGCACGATGGCGCGACCGATATAGAGCATCGGCATGCTCTGTTCCCAGATCTCGATATTGCCCATGTCGCTTTCGGGGTTCCAGCCGACATAGGCGGTATCCAGCCCGTCCTTGATCGCCAGCGCGCCGGAACCCGCGGCAGCGCATTCGAAATGCGCCATGCCGAACTGCGTGCCATACTGGCTTTCGCCCCCCATCTCGATCATCGGCGAATTAACCTGGCCGACAAAGGCTTCCTCGACGAAACCGCGCGCCACGAAGGAGCGCGACAGCATCCGCTGGAAAACCCCGTAAGCTGGAAGCAGCAGTGCCCAGGACGTCGCCGTGGCGGCCTGCTCGTTGTCGGGATTGGTCCAGGTTCCTTCCGGCAGCTTCAGTTCCGTCGCCATCCAGGCGCCGTCATTGACCAGCCCCTCGAAGTTCATGTGCTGGGTCAGCGTCACGAACATGCCGCCATCCATGCCGGCAGGCGTGCAGTTCATCGAATGGTAGCCCCATGGCTGGGTACCTTCGAAGTCGAGGGTGATCTTGCCGTCGGTCCCGATCTCCATTTCCAGTGGAATGTTGTAGAGCCAGTCAGCCGGTCCCAGCGGCTGAAAGCCGGGCTTGCCCTCGGTGACATGGCCGTAGAAGGTGTGGCCGCGGTAAATTCCGGGTACGGTCAGTTGCCGGGTCCGCGCGAGCTGGGCACGGCGCCCTTCCTCGATGAATTCCTTGGAAAGCTTCTCCCAGTAGTCCACGCCAATCTCGTCGATCAGCGCCTTGACGCTTTCGCGCATGTCGATGCACGAGGCAACCTTGGCCTTCTCGTCAAGCACCCAGTAGATCGGCATGCGCAGATTGCGCTCGCAGCGGATGACGTAGTCGCGGCGCAATTCATCGTTGTGGCCAACCTTCTCGGCGCAGACAAACAGCCCCTCGGTAAAGCGTTCCTGTGCCAGACAGACATCGCCACCGGGGGTAATTCCGCCTGCCTCCAGTTCGTGGCAGACCGCGCCGACCCAGCCGACGAGCCTGCCGGAATGAAAGATCGGCATGACGTCCATCACATCGGGCACCTGCACGGTGCCGATGAAGGCGTCGTTGTTGGCGAAGATATCGCCGTCGGCGATGCCGGGCGCCTCCTCATAGCCGTTGCGGATCATCCATTTGATGAAACGGCTCATGGTGTGAACATGCACCATGATGCCGTTCGACAGCGCGATGGCGTCGCCTTCCGGCGTGTAGATCGCCACGACCATTTCACCGACCTCGCGCACGCCGGGCGAGGCGGAAATGCGCCGCGCCATTTCGCGCGCCGACACGCAGGCGGCCCGCAGCTTGGTGTGCAGCGTCTCGAACTTCAGCGGATCCTCGCGGCGCAGGCACAACTCGGTGACCCCATCGTAACACCCGGTCTGCTCCATCAACCGCTCGGATTCGAGCAGGCGGTCACGCAGCGGAAAGACTGTCCGGCTTTTGTCCAGCATGGCAGGCGACCTCAAGCAAAGTTGTAGTGAAGCAGGGTCCATTCATCGACGAAGACACGATCTCCGGGATGAACGACCAGCGTGGTTGCGGGATGCTCGACAATGGCCGGCCCCGTGATCTCATGGCCCGGCTGCAACCAGTCCATCTCGTAGAGCGTGGCCTTGTGCCAGCGGCCGCCGATATAGGCATCGCGCGCGCCCTTGATTGCCGGAGCCGGATCGGAAGACCCCAGCGGGCGGCGGACCAGCAGCGGCTTGACCTTTTCCGCGGTCGCCGTCAGGCCGAGCTCGGTGACGGTGAAGCCGGCCTCGCCATAGCGGCTGACCCGGTGGTTCATCTTGGCATACACCTCTTCGAACTCAGCAATGACGCGACGCATCTCGTCGGGGCCGGTTATGGTGTCCAGCGGCGCAGCCACTTCAACGTCTTCAAGCTGCCCGGTGTAACGCATCATCAGGAAGGGCCGTGTACGGACCTTCTCGACGGTGTGGCCATCGCCAACCATCTCCTCGACCGCGCGCAGCCGCAACTCTTCCCAGACCGAGGAGATGCGCGCGCCGAAGTCGCTCAGCGCGTCGTCATCGCATTGGGCTGGAATATCGATCTGCGTCGAGACCGAATGGCGGCGCATGTAGTCGGCCGTGGTGCAGCCGAAGGCCGAGAAGGCGGCGGCGAACTGGAAGGTGATGATGTCCTTGAAGCCGATACCGCGCGCGCAGCCGGCGAGATGCAGCGGCCCGGAGCCGCCATAGGAAAGCAGCGTGAACTCCGAGGGATGGATGCCCTGGCCGGAGATGACGCGGCGCAGCGCGTTGTTGGCATCGGCCTCCAGCATCTCGATCATGCCTTCCGCCGCCTCCTCGACACCGACGCCCAGCACGTCGGCGCATTTCTCCTTGAAAGCCGCGCGGGCCTTGTCGACCTGCAACTTGACCTTGCCACCGAGAAAGTAATCCGGATTGAGCCGCCCGAGGATCGCATCGCAATCGGCGATGGTCGGCTCCGTTCCGCCCTTCGCGAAGGCAATCGGACCGGGGTCGGAGCCAGCGCTTTCGGGGCCGAGCGATATCTTCCTGGTCAGCGGATCGACCTTGAGGATCATGCCCGCACCGGCACCGATCGTGTCGAGATGCAGGGTCGGCACGTTCAGCTTGAAACGATCCATCAGCGGCTCGTTCTCGATCCGGGTCTGGCCCCGCGTGATGACGCCCATGTCGAAAGACGTGCCGCCCATGTCGGAACAGATCAGGCTGTCATTGCCGATCAGCTCGCCGACATAGGCAGCCCCCAATATGCCGCCGATCGGGCCGGAGATCATCGTCTCGTGCAGGCGGGGATGATGGATGGATGTCAGCCCGCCGAAGGAAAGCAGCGTCTGCACGCCGTATCTAAAGCCGCTTGCCCGCGAAATCTTCTCGATTCCGGCAAGCTGCTCGCGGCCGCGCGCCGTCGCATAAGCTTCGATCAACACCGAGTTGAGCCGCGACTGTTCGCGGATCACCGGGCGGATTTCATGGCTGGCATAGACCCTGACCGGCGCGTTCGCGGCCGCAACCTCTTCCTGACATATCTCGGCGATGCGCTTCTCATGTGCCGGATTGACATGCGAGAAGATGGTCATGATGCAGATCGCATCGACCTCGTCTTCGATCAGTTTGCGGGCGGCGGCACGCGCCTCGTGCTCGTAAAGCGGCAGGATGACATCGCCGAACTGATCGATACGCTCCGTCACGCCATGGGTTCTGCGTCGGGGCACCAGCGGATCGGGGTGGTGGTGTGTCACCGCATGCAGCCGGTCGGCATAGGAATAATCCGCCCAGGCCTGCAAGCCGCGGCCCATCAGGATCATGTCCTCGAGCCCCTTGGTGGTGATCAGGCCGAGCTTGCGGCCGGTGCGCGAAAGCAGCGTGTTCAGCATGCCGGTGCCCGAATAGAGCACCACGTCGACGCCGGAGAAGAGCTCTCCTATCTCGATACCCCAGGCTTCGGCAGCGTCTTCCGCCGAGGCGAAGAAGCCCTCGGATTCGTTCTTCGGTGTGGTCGCCGACTTGCCGATCTTGAAGTTGCCATGCCGGTCCACCAGGATCGTATCGGTCATCGTGCCACCGGCATCGATGCCGATCACGATCGGTCGGGCATCGCTGGGAGCCGTGCTGGCGGGATGATGCGCGGATGGTTGTGACACTGCGGCGGCTCCCTGTGGTGACGTTGCACTGCCGGAATGTTAGGATTAAACTGTCGGCTGCGTATATGTGCCAAAAGGCACGGGTGACGTCGCAGCCGAGGTCGCCGACACTCCGACATACCCACTTGAACGCATACGCTGTCTGGCGCTGTCTGGAATGCCCCAAGGAAAAGTATGGAATGCGATGGCCAGGGCCATTGCCGCTGCGGGAACCCCCGATCACCTCGAAGAGCTGATCGAGGTCGTGAGCGCGGGCATTCCGCATGACATCGTGACCGTCACCCGGTACTCGGCGACCGAGCCGCCCGAATTCGTCTCCCACCGCCGGTTCTTCGACCGGATGGTCGAGCTCTATCTTGCCGATTACTATGTCTTCGATCCCTTCCACGAAGGCTGGCGCAAGGACCGGTTGCAAGGTGTCGTTCCGCTCAAGTCGCTGGAAACAGCGAAGAGCCGGCGCGGGCGCTATATTGCCGAGTTTCTGGCGCAATCGCAGATCCGCGACGAGGTGGGCATCTTGCTTCCCGACGGAGGCGACTGGTGTCTCGGCATTTTTCTCGACCGCTCGACCCGGCGCTTCAGCAATAGCGAAATCGCCGCATTGAACGAGCGCCTGCCCGCCATTGAAGCGCTGCACGCCCTGGACCTGCGCACCCGTCTGCCCGACAGCCGGAACGGAAGCAGCCGCGACGAGGCGCCCGCCCCTGCCCCTCCCGTTCTGTCCGATGGGCTGTGGCCCGAACTGACACCGCGGGAACGCGAACTGGTGCAACTGGTGCTTTCGGGATATCCGACGGCCACCATCGCCTCGAAGCTCGGCATTTCCGTCGGCACGACCAAGAACCACAGGCGCAAGATCTACCAGAAACTCGACATCACGACCGAACGGGAACTGTTTCTCCAGTATTTCAATTTCCGGCTTTAGATGTGGAACCTCGCCAGGTTGTTCCGTTTGCGCCGGTTCGGTCAGCTTGACGCTCCGAGATTCTCGCTCTCGACGAGAATGGAATTGCTGGTCATGCCGCCATCGACCATCAGCAGTTGGCCGGTGACGAAGCCGGCGGCGTCGGATGCCAGGAAGACGGCGGTTCCGGTCAACTCTTCCGGGGAGGCCCATCGGGCCATGGGCGTCCGGTCGATCACCGCCTGTTCGAAAGGCGTTCCAAGCACATGACGGTTCATCTCGGTCAGGATGTATCCCGGACCGATGGCGTTCACGGTGATGTTGTAAGGCCCCAGTTCGGCGGCCAGTCCACGGGTCAGGCCGAGTACGCCGTGCTTTGCCGCGACATAGGAGATGATGCCGGGACGGGACGAGATCGACATGACCGAGCCGACGTTGATGATGCGGCCGCCGCCCTGTGCCTTCATCGGCCGGGCACATGCCCGTGACACGGCGTAGACGGCATTGAGATTGGTGTCGATGACGCGGGTGAAATCCGGCATCCCGTGGTCTTCGATTGGCGCGCGGATCAGGATGCCTGCATTGTTCACCAGGATGTCGAGCCGGCCGAGATCCCTGGCGATGCCGTCGACATGCGCCTCCAGCCGGTCGAAATCGGTCACGTCGAACACAGCGGGCCGCGCTTTGCCGCCCATCGCCTCCACCGCGTGACAGGCCTCGTCGGCGGTGTCGGCGCGGAAGTCGTTGATGACAAGTGCGGCTCCGGCTTTCGCCAGTGCCTTGGCGAAGGACAATCCGATCCCGCGCCCGCCGCCGGTAACGAGGGCCACGCGGCCTTCGAGCGAGAATGCCGACAGGTCCGCCATGTCAGGCCACCTCGACGCGGCCGGTTTCTGGCCGCCGCAGCCGGGTTTGGCCTCCCGGCCGGTCGATCCACTCCGGTGAAAGGTCACAGGTTCTCGCCACCGCGTTCCTCCTTGTTTGGCTCAGTGCCGCCGCCGCGACAATGCCCGGATCTGCCGGGCCAACGAGCGGGCGACGCTTGATCATGCATGATATATGAACCTGATCGTGTCAAGCCGGATCGTTGCTTGAACGCCGGAGGACCGGGCGAAGGATTGCGATCGTGCGGGGATTTGCGCGACGGAGCCCTTCCGGCCCGGCAACCCCTTTCGGCGGCCCAATTCGCCGGGCTTCGTCTGCCCATGACAATGACGCCGCAGCGCCGGCGCATGCCCCGTATTCATAGGCATGCGCAATCACTCAGGCGCCAACATTTTTATTTGTTCGATGAATGGCGGGTGGCTAGCTTCGCGTCGCGAAGAGAGAGAGGCATGGGTATGGAACTGATTGCCGAGGATATGACGATAGGCGGCCGACGGGTTCACATTTCCCGGAAGGCGGGCGCCGACATGGTTGTCCTGATCCGCCTTGCCGGCCATGGCGGCGGCGTCTGGAACGGTGTCTGGAACCGGCTTGCAGATCGCTTCACCGTCGTCAACATCGATCTCGGCGCCCCCAGCGCGATTGGCGACGAGCCTGAAAAGGTTCTCCGGGGGTTTGCGGATATCGTCGCCGAAACCGGGCGGGCCCTGCATTCCGGGCCGTTCCATATCCTGGGGTGGACCGGCGGCGGCCAGATTGCGCTGCAAATGGCCGTTCATCACAGCGATCTGCTCAAATCGATGGTGCTGGTGACGCCGCTTTGCGCGGCGGGCGAGATGCGCCAGGTAGAGGCCGGCGTGGCTATCGTGGAAACGCTTCTGCGGTCCGGCAACTGGGAAACCTACACCCTGCATTGGCTGCTGGCGGGGATGAGCGATGCCTTCATCCAGACCAATTTCGATCGGATCGAGCAAATGGTCGCCGATCGGATGCGGGGCGACCATTTCGTCAAGCTCGACATCGCGATGGTCGTCAACTGGATGCGGGCGCTGCGGCGGAACTGGCACGCGCCGGAAACCCTTTCGGCCATTCGAACCCCCACGCTTGTGGTATCGGGCGGCCAGAATCGCTGGCATGCGGGTCCGTCGCCCGAGATGGCCGAGGCGCTCCACAAGGCCATCCCGGGCAGCCAGATCGAGAGGTTCGAGGCACTTGGCGCCTTGATGCTGCTGGAGCAGCCCCAACCCGTTCTGGAAAGGATCAACCGGTTCCTGGCCGGCCCCATCATCGACGTCCCCTTCGAAGCGGCTGCGGGGCTGTGAAGGCGGAACGCCGCCGGTACACCCGCTGCCATACCAGCCGACAGCTTCAGTGCGATCCCATCCGCGAGGAGAGGCAGGAAAGCCGCCAATGAACAAGATCGACAGCCATTGCCATATCATCGATCCGCGCCGGTTTCCGGTCGTGCCGGGGGTCGGCTACACGCCAAGATCGGAATGTGAATGGGGCACGTTCGAGGCTTTCGAGGATGTTCTCGCCCGCAATCGGGTCACCCATGCCCTGCTTGTGCAGCCGAGTTGCTATGGCACCGACAATTCCGCGATGCTCGACGCCATTTCGAGTAGCGGGGGTCGTTTCAAGGGGATCGCCGTGGTCGATGCGGCGGCGGCGGACGAGGAGCTGGCAAAGCTGGCCGCATGCGGCGTGGTCGGGCTTCGCTTCAACATGGTGCACTACGATGCCGGGATATTGGACGATCCGGCGGTTGGCGCCCTGCTTGAACGGATCGGCACGCTGGGCTGGTATCTTCAGGTGCATGCGCTTTCGGCACAGTGGCCGGCCTTGATCCCGACGCTGATGGCGAGCGGCGTGCGTGTCATCTTCGATCATTTCGGCATGCCCGGCGGCACGCTCGATGCCGAGGGTGCCGGCCTGACCGCGCTGCTGCGCGCGGCGCGGCTGCGGGACGACTGGGCGGTCAAGCTCACCGCTCCCTACCGGTTCCTGCCCGACTATCCCTGCGTGAGCGGAGCACGGCCGATCGTTGCGAGGATCGTCGATGCGTTCGGCATCGAGAATTGCATCTGGGGATCCGACTGGCCGCATCTGAACACCGCGCACAGGGTCACCTACCAAAAGCAGATCGAACATCTTTGTGAATGGTTTCCGGACTCCGGAGACCGGCAGCGAATTCTCTGGGACAACCCCGCGCGGATGTTCGGATTTCTGTGACGGGGTGGGACGGGACGATGACGCAGAACGCACCCGAAACGCAGGCAGAGCCGGCCGGTATCGACAGCCATGTCTATATTCTGGATCCGGCGCGCTTCGCCTATGCCGAAGGGATCGGCTATCGACCCCTGCCCCATGAGATCGGGCCCGCAGCGCAACTGATGGAAGATGCCAGCGCCCAGGGTTTCTGGGGCGCGCTGGCAGTCCAGTCGAGCCCCTATGCCTATGACAACCGGGCCGTCATCGACGCGGCACACAATTCGGCGGGACGCATCCGTTTCATCGGCATGTTCCGGCCCGCAACGACCGCGGCGGATCTGGCCCGTCTCATGCCGCAGGGGCTGGTCGGATGCCGGTTCAATCTCGTCGACTTCGACGGCGACGGGCTGGTGCATGCGGCGGCCGGTCCGCTGCTTTCGGCCCTGTCCGAACTGCGGCTCTGGACCGAGGTCACCGCCAGTCCGCGGAACTGGGCTGAGCTGATCCCGATGTTTCGCGCCCACCGCAGCCCGCTGCTCGTGGATCATCTCGGCGGGTGCCTCGCAGGCGGCCAGGGGCCGCTTCTGCCGGATCACGATACGCTGCGGCGGCTGGCGGATCTGGAGGATGTCTGCCTCAAGATATCGTCGGTCAACCGGATATCGATGCAACGCGAAGCATTCTCCGATCTCGACGATCTGGTGGCGGATGCCGTGGACCTGTTCGGCCTGGACCGGCTGGTCTGGGGTTCGGGCTGGCCCTTCATCAATCAGGCCAGGCCCGTCGACTACACCGCACTGACGGATGCGCTGCGGCGCTGGTTTCCCGACCGCGACGATCGGCATCGCTTGATTTGGGACACGCCATCGCGCTTATTCGGGTTCCAACGCCCAGGATCGGAGAAACGGGATTGAAAAGGCCGTGCCGCCCATGACGCGCTTGCGGAACGTCGCCCTCGCCGGGGCCGGCATGATCAGCCTGCATCATTTGAGGGCCTGGCGCTCAGTCGCGGACCGGGTGCGCGTCGTCGGCATTTTCGACCCCGATCCGAGCCGAGCGAAGACGCGCGCCGGGGAATTCGATATCCCGACCGTCTATCCCGATCCCGAAGCGCTGCTCGGCGACGCGGCGGTGGATATCGTCGATGTCGCCAGCCCGCGCGCGACCCATGCCTTCTGGGTGCGCCGGGCGGTGGCCGGGGGCAAGGCAGTGCTGTGCCAGAAACCGCTGGCGCCCGATCTGGAACAGGCGCTGTCGCTGGCCGACGAGATCGGCGATGCGGTCGTGATGGTGCATGAAAACTGGCGGTTCCGTCCCTGGTACAGGGAAACGAAGGCCTGGATCGAGAGCGGCGAACTGGGCGAGATCCAGTCCGTCGCCATGACCATGCATACCGCCGGTCTGCTGCCGGACGAGCACGGGCAGCGGCCCGCCCTGTTGCGGCAGCCGTTTTTTCAGGAACTCGACCGGCTGATGATCGCCGAGATCCTGATCCATCACCTCGACGTGCTGCGCTACCTGGCGGGCGAGATGAAGGTCGTTGCCGCCCGGACCAGGTCGGGCATGCCGGTTGTACCGGGTGAGGTTGCTGCCTGCATCATGATGGAAACGGCTTCCGGCGCGCCGGCGACCGTGACCGGGTCGATCGCGGCGGCGGGCTTCCCGCCGCGCGGCTCGGACAAGCTGGAGATCACCGGCAGCAGAGCCAGCATCCGTTTCGACGGCGAGAAGCTGCACCTGCTCTCGCCCCGGACGCCGCGGCTTGTGGAATATGACCCAGCCGATGGCTATCAGGCGAGCTTCGACAATGTGATGGCGCATTTCGTGGACAGGCTGGATCGCGGCCTCGGGTTCGAGACCTCGGTCGCGGACAATCTGGAAACGCTCAGGCTGGTCGAGGATGCCTATCGCTGCGCATCCTTGCCGCCGCAGCGGCGATAGACCCGCCCAGCCCGCACGAAATCGCCACCCCGGCACCGGTGGTCGAACAGACACGGTCGTCCGCGCGGATCAGTCGGGCTCGACGAGCAGGGATCGCAGCATGATCGGCCGGGCGATTTCCATCACCGCGCGGAGCGCCGGACCGTCCTTGTCCTTCTGGAAAGCCGCCACATAAAACGGGCGTTCGATCTCGGGCCTTGTGCGCAACTGGCGCAGCGAACGCCCGGAGGGTTCGCTCTTGAGAAGCCCGGTGGGAACCAGGCTGACGCCGACATCCGCCGCAACCAATTGGAGGATGACCGACAGGTTGTTGCAGGTGCGGATCGCCGTGGGCCGTATCGAAGCCGCGCGGAACCAGTTCATCACCAGCATCATCTGGTTGGACGGCGCCGGAAAGGTGAAAATCTCCTGATTGGCCAGGTCCTCCGGCAGGATGATCCGATCCGGGAGGCGCAGCCCGGAACCGGCCACCCAGGTGTGACTGGCGGGTCCGATCGACTCGATGCCGACATTGGGCGCGACCTCGGGCTCCGTCAGGAAGGCGAGATCGAGCTCGCGATTGTTCAACGCGGTGCAGAGCGCGGGCGCCTTGTCGATCGTGATGGCCGTCGTCAAACCGGTATATCGCGCCTTGAGGGTGGCGAGCAGCTCGGTCATGCAGACCATGCCGAAACTGTCCGGCGCACCGAGACGCAATCGCCCCCGCAAGGGATCTGTCGGCAGGGACTTCAGATCGAAATCCCCCGCCAGGTTCAGCATCTCCTCTGCCTTGGACAGCAGGGTCTCGGCCTCGAGCGTCGGTCGCGAGCGTCGGCCCACCTTCTTGAACAGCTTGACGCCGAGAGAATCCTCCATCTGATGGATGCGAATGCTGATCGTCGGCTGGGTCAGGTTGAGGTGGCTCGCCGCCGCATGGAAGCTGCCATGGCGCATTATCCAATAGAAGGCTTCAATCTGGTTGAGCGTCACGCGGGTCATAGATACAGACTATCACTTCACGCAACCGTTTCAACCAGAGTAAGGCCACGGCACGTTCGCTCCATGCCGTCCGGCGGTTGTGGGGCAAAGATCCCGACCTTTCCAAAGGGTCAGCACCCGCACCCTGCAACAATACATTTCCTCTATCAATGAGCGAAATTCTTTTAACTGGACCGGGCGAAGAAGCCTGCCTACCAAATAGGGAAATCCGGCGTGCTTTGATGCCGGTTCTCAACAGGGGGAAGCTATGAGCCTGCTTAGTTGGATGACTTGTTCGATGCGCGGAACTGCATCGGTTCTGGCCGTTGCCGGAGCACTGACGGCCGGGGCCGCCCACGCCGAGGACATTACACTCACGGTCTGGAGCCACGAGGCGGATTCGAAATCGAAGGTCGCTTGGCGGGAACTGGCCGCACGCAACTTCGAGGAGGCGCATCCCGGGGTCAAGGTGAAGATCACCTGGTACCAGAAGGAACCGCTCTTCTCTGCGCTCAATACCGCGCTGCGGGCGGGCCAGGGGCCGGATGCCTTCTACATCGAAAGAGATCGCGTCGAATACATCACCAATGGATTCGTCACTCCCCTCAATGACCTGATCAACTGGAGCAGCATCAAGCCCTGGACGAAGGATGTCTGGACCATCGACGGCAAGACCTATGCCGTGCCGCAGGAGGTCTGGACGCTCGAGAACTTCTTCAACGAGACACGGATGGCCGAACTCGGCATCACCCTGCCGGACAACAAGCAGCTCAGCCAGACCGAATATCTCGAATTGGTCAAGAAATCGGTCGCGGCGGGAATCTCTCCCCTCGCCGCCGGTGCCGGCGACCGGCCCTATCCCGGCGCCTACATGACGCAGGAGCTCCTGCTGAAGCGCCTCGGCGTTGACGACTATCGCGCGCTGCTGGACGGCAAGATATCCTATACGGATCCGCGCGTCATCGAGGTGCTGGGTTATGTCCACCAGCTCGTCGAGGCCGGGTTCTACCCCAAGAGCTTCACGACGATGACGCTCGCCGAGACCTGGCCCTATTTCGAAGCGAATCCGGCAGCGCTGATGCTGATCATGGGCAGCTTCTACGCCGGCCACCCCTTCACCAGCGACGTTCCCGACAGCTTCAAGCTGGGGGTGATGAAGATACCCGCGCTGGATAACGGGGTCTGCAACGAGTGCAAGACCGCGGCCGTCGGTGCCAGCTTCGCGATCAACTCGAACAGCGAACACAAGGAACTGGTCGCCGACTTCCTGAACGAAATGGCCACGCCGGAGATGGGCGCGCGCTGGGTCAAGACCGTGCTTCTGGGCACCGCAGTCGAAACCGGCCCGATCGAATCCGACAATCCGAAGATGAAGGCCTATCTCGACGAATACAACGAGGCGAACCAGGGTGCGAAGTATTTCATCGGCGCACCCCATCAATACCTCACCGGTTCGTGCAAGGAAGCCTGGGCGCAGATCATCAATGTGGCGCTTCCGGCAAACCTGATCAGCATCGAGGATACGGCGGCGCGGCTCGACCAGGCCTGCTATCGGCCCTAGCGCGACCAATGAGAGACGCACAGGGCCTCGCTCACGCCGGGCCCCGCGCCCGTGACCCGGCCGGGAACCGATCGTTTGCCGGCTGGGACATTCTCGAAGTGTCCGGTATTTCTTACCCCGCGTTTTCCTTGCTATCGGAAGCATCTGCTACCCTGCGCGGAAGGCAAGACGGACGGGCCGTGGCCAGTAAACTCGAAAAGGTGACCCGTCATGCCCGCTGAAGCTCCGGAGCCCCGCCAATGGCGGCAGATTCTCGATCGGGTCGCCTCGACGCCGTGGATCGAGTTCTCGGTATTCCTCTTCCCCGCCGTGCTCTTCTATATGGTCTTCACCGCCTATCCGGTGGCAAGAACCTTCATCAACAGCTTCTTCGTGATCACCCCGCTCGGCAGCGAGTATATCGGCTTCGAAAACTACCGTGAGATCATCTTCGAGGACTGGGTGTTCTGGAAGGCCGTCGGCAATACGCTGATCTGGAGCATTGTCGGCCCGATCGTGGATGTGGGGCTCGGGCTGATCCTGGCCCTGGTAATCTATTCCGGTGTCCGGCTCGGCGCCTTCTATCGGTTTGTCTGGTTTGCGCCGGTCCTCATATCGAATGTGGTCGCCGGCATCCTGTGGCTGTGGATATACAACTATGATTGGGGCGTCCTGAATTCGGCCCTTCGCGCCGTGGGGCTTGGCGACTGGGCCATGAGCTGGCTGGGAAACACCAGCACGGCGCTCGGCGCGGTGATCGCGGCGCATTCCTGGAAATGGGCCGGCTTCGACATGGTCGTCTGCCTCGCGGCCCTGTACGCCCTGCCGCGAGAGGTCCTCGACGCCTCCGAGCTGGATAATTGCGGCTGGTTCGCCAAAACCTATTTCGTCATCATTCCGATGATCAAAAGAACGCTTCTGAACCTGACGATATTGGCCTTCATCGGCCGCATGAAGATATTCGACCTGGTCTGGGTAATGACGACCGGCGGGCCGCTGTGGTCGACGGAGACCGTATCGACCTATGTCTACAAGCGGGCGTTCAACTGGAGCACTTTCGATCTCGGCTATCCATCCGCATTGGGAAGTCTGTGGTCGCTCGTCATCATCGTCGTCGTCATCCTGCTGACCCGGATCGTCAGTTCCAAGGAGCGCCTGGAGTATTAGAGCCTGCCCACCGGATATTGGATCAGTTTGATGGATAGGATTTTTCGGATTGGCGAGGAGAACACCGCAGCGCGATGTTTACCCATCGCGCGAGGATTTCGACGCAGCCAGGACGGAAAAGACATCCAAGCCTCGAGGCACGATAGATTGAAAACACACGAAAAACGGAAATCGCCCGAACCTGGTTCTTTGCCCGCTGGCTGTGTTGCGCACGGTCTCGCGGTGTTGACACCGCATCGCCGCCCGCGCCTTGCCAGCAAGCAAATTCCCGGCGTTCGAACGATTCAATACCCGCTGGAAAGGCTCTAGCATGAACTTGATCACGCGGGTTCTTCTACTGCTGGCAGCGGCGATCTACACGATTATCGCCGGCGGCCCGCTCGTATGGATCGCCGACATGTCGCTGCGGTCGACCCAGGAGATCCTGGCCAACCCCTATGGGCTTCCCTCGGCTCCGCAGTGGCACAACTATGCCGCGGCCTGGAGCGATGCGAGCTACGGGGTCTATTTCAAGAACAGCACGATCGTCGTCGCCTGCTCGGTTACCCTGGTGACGCTGATCGGCGCGATGGCCGCGCATGGCCTGGCGCGCTACCAGTTCCGCTGGAAGAACGCTGTCTTCATGCTGCTTTTCAGTTCCATCCTGTTTCCGCCGCAGCTGACAATCATCGCGCTGTTCCAGATGCTTGTCGAATACGGGCTGATCAATTCGCTCGTGGGGTTGATATGCGTCTATGTCGCCATTCACCTGCCCTTGACGGTCTATCTGCTTGAAGGGTTTTTCTCCCAGATACCGCAGGATCTGTACGATGCCGCCAAGATGGACGGGTATTCCAACTACGAGATCTTCTGGCGCATCACGCTGCCGATCGGCATTCCCGCGGTCGCGACGACGGTGATCTTGAACCTCATCGATATGTGGAACGAGTTTCTCTATGCGGTCGTGATCATAACCGACGATGAAAAGAGAACCCTGCCGCTCGGGATCATGAAGTTTCTGGGGGACTATCAGACCGACTATGCCCTGCTGGCGACCGGGCTGATGATCTCGGTGATCCCGGTCATCGTGCTTTACGCGCTGTTCTCGGAACGCGTCGTGCGCGGCATGACGGCCGGGGCGATCAAATAGCCACTGCTACAGTACCAAGAAGACGAGAAGAGAAGGAAATCACATATGGTTCTTCGCGTTTCAAGAAAGAATCCAAGATACTTCGAGGACGAGTCGGGCAAGACCGTGTTTCTTGCCGGCGCCCATACCTGGATCAATTTCCGCGACTACGTCTCGGACGGCGGCGTGATGATGTTCGACTATTCGGAATACGTTCGGTTTCTCGAACGCCGGGGTCACAACTTCATCAGGCTCTGGGTCTGGGAATCGCCGCGTGGGCCCCTTGGCCGCAACCTCACCGTCCTGTGGCGCAAGTCGCCCTTCGCCTGGCCCCGCACCGGCCCGGGAGTGGCCAATGACGGGCTGCCGCGTTTCGACGTGGAGAAGTTCGACGAGTCCTATTTCCAGCGCCTGCGCGAACGGGTGATCGAGGCCGGCAGGAGCGGCGTCTACGTCGCGGTGATGCTGTTCGGCGGCGTCGACAACTTCATGGCCCGCATCGTCGAGAACGGCTTTCCGTTCGACGGGGAAAACAACATCAACGGGATCGTATGCAGCGGACTGCGCGCGCAGACGCTGCTGGACCCGCGTGTGGTCGAATTGCAGGAGCGCTATATCCGCAAGGTGATCGATACCGTCAACGATCTCGACAACGTCCTCTACGAGATTTCGAACGAGGCCGCGTCGCATTCCATCGAATGGCAGTATCATATGATTTCGGTGATCAAGCGCTATCAGGCCACAAAGCCCAAGCAGCATCCGGTCGGGATGTCCTGGGTATTCGATACCTACAACGACGTGCTGTGGAACAGCGATGCGGACTGGATCGCCCCCGGCAAGTATGACGGCTTCAGCGTTCCTCCCGCGCCAGCACCGGCCGAGGGGCGGAAAGTCGTGATCAATGACAGCGACCATTCCTTCTATTTCACCAAGATGAAGGCGGTCGGCCATGATGGCCAGCGGGAGTGGATCTGGAAGAACTTCACCCGTGGCTACAACCTTGCCTTCATGGATCCCTATCTCACCGAATGGCCGGGGCGAAACGTCACGCATGGCATGAATCTCGACACCTACTGGGACGTGATGCGTGACAGTCTGGGCTTCGCGCGGCGGCTCGCCGAGCGTCTGGATATGGGCGCCATGGTTCCGCGCGGTGACCTGTCATCCTCCGACTACTGTCTGGCCTGCCTCGAAAAGGGCAAGGAAGCGGTCGTCGCCTATCTGCCTTCGCGGGAGCCGGAAACGATCGACCTGACGGACTGTCCCGATACGTTCGGCGTCGAATGGCTGGATACCAGAACCGGAAGGTTTTCCCCTGGTGACGACGTAACGGGTGGCGGGCGGCGCAGCTTCTCGCATCCCTTCGACAGGGACAGCGTTCTCTATCTGAAGAACAAGTCGTAGAGACGGATTGCGGACTGGAGGGACAATGGCTGAACTGACGATTGAGCACCTGAGCAAACGATACCCCAACTCCTCGGATTTCGCCGTCGACGACGTTAGCCTGAGCGTGCCGGATGGAGAATTCATGGTTCTTCTCGGCCCTTCGGGCTGCGGAAAGTCATCCGTCTTGCGGATGGTGGCAGGGCTCGAACCGATCTCTTCCGGGACCATCGCCGTGGACGGCCGGATCGTGAACGATGTTCCGGCAAAAAACCGCGATATTGCGATGGTGTTTCAGTCCTATGCGCTCTACCCGCATATGACGGTCTATCGCAACATGGCCTTTGGCCTGCTGCGTCGCGGGATTTCCAGCGCGGAAACGAAAAGACGCGTCGATCTGGCCGCCGAGAGTCTGGGGCTGACCCCCTATCTCAATCGCAGGCCGAATGCGCTGTCCGGGGGACAAAGGCAGCGGGTTGCGCTGGGCCGCGCGATTGTCCGCGAGCCGAAGATATTCCTGTTTGACGAACCGCTGTCCAATCTCGACGCCGCATTGCGCGTGACGACACGCAATCAGTTGACGCGGCAGCAGCGCGATATGGGGATCACCACCGTTTACGTCACCCATGATCAGGTGGAAGCGATGACCATGGGACACCGCGTCTGCATCATGAACGGCGGCAAGGTGATCCAGGTCGGGGTGCCGCTCGAAGTCTACCGGAAACCCGCCGATATCTTCGTTGCCAAGTTCCTCGGCAGCCCGCCGATGAATGTTCTGGAAACGGAAATTTCCTCGGAGGGTGGGCGGACCACGGTGCGTCTGGGGAACGTGAACATTCCGCTTCCAGCTCGCGGCCCGGCTTCGCTTGCAGTCAGCCAGAAGCGCGTTTGGCTGGGGGTGCGACCCGAGGACATTCATGGGCCGGTGCCGGCCGATATGGCGGAGCATGTCGTATCGGTCGAGGCGAAGGTACTCTCCGTGGAGCCGCTCGGGGCGGAAACGCTTCTCTTTCTCGCCCTGGCCGGCACGGGCCAGGAAGTCACCGCGCGGATCGGGCGCGAGGCCCGGGCCAGTGTCGGCGAAGCGATCACCGTTTCGGTCGACCTTCGGGCGCTTCACCTGTTCGACATCGGCACGGGACGCGCGATCTCGAATGGATGGTCGTCGGAGGCGGGCATCGGCGGGGCGGCCGGCTGAACGACGCGATCCGGCTTCGTGGATGCGGAATGCCGGAGATGAATTGCGGTTCCGCCGACGGGGCGATCGTCGGGGCGCGGAAGGAACGGATAAATGCTGCTCGGCTGTATAGGGGATGACGCCACCGGCGCGTCGGATCTCGCCAATATCCTGACCAGAGGAGGCATGCGCGTTGTGCAGTATAACGGCACACCCTCGGCACCGGCGGGCGGCGATGTGGAGGCCGGCGTCGTCGCTCTGAAAACGCGGACGGCCGAGGCCGCCGATGCGCTCGCCCAGTCGCTCGCGGCGCTCGCCTGGCTGCGGGAACAGGGTTGCCGGCAGTTTCTGTTCAAATATTGCTCGACCTTCGATTCGACCCCATCGGGCAATATCGGGCCGGTGCTCGATGCGCTCTGCGGCGCGCTGGGCACCGACAGGGCGGTGGTTTGCCCCGCCTTCCCCGCAACCGGGCGCTCGGTCTATCAGGGACATCTGTTCGTAGGGGATCGATTGCTCAACCAGTCTGGAATGGAGAACCATCCGCTCACGCCGATGACCGATCCGGATCTGAGGCGCTGGCTGGCGCTTCAGACGGATTACAGGGTCGGCCATGTTCCGTTCGCGCTTGTCGATGCCGGTGCCGAGGCGATCGGCCGGGCCCTCGACGACGCGCGGGCGCGGGGCGAACGCTATATCGTCACCGATGCGATCCGCGATTGCGATCTTGTCGCGATCGGGCATGCCTGCGCCGACGAGGTGCTGATAAGCGGCGGATCGGGGATCGGTCTCGGCTTGCCGCAAAATTTCCGCTTGCGCGGGCTTCTCGGCGACGCTGAGACGAAATGGCGGGGCGAGACAGGTCCCGCCGCCGCGATCTGCGGGTCCTGCTCCGTCGCGAGCCGCGGGCAGATCAAGGAGCATGCGCGGCATTTCCCGGCGCGCGCGGTATCGGCTGACGACATCCTTGCCGGGACGGTCCAGCCGTCGGACGTCGCCGACTGGATGTTGGCAAACCAGCAATCCGGCGGGCCGCCCCTCGCTTACTCTTCCGCCGATCCCGACGGCATCGCCTCGGCACAGAAGAAATACGGCAAGGCACGGGTGGCCGAGGCGATCGAAGGGTTCTTCTCCGCGCTTGCCCGGCTGGTTGTTCCCAGGGGCGTCACGCGGCTGATCCTGGCGGGTGGCGAGACCTCCGGTGCGGTGGTCGCCGCCCTGTCGCTTCCCGCGTTCGAGATCGGGCCGGAGATCGACCCCGGCGTGCCGGCACTCCGGGCTGTCGGCTCTCCGCTGACGCTGGCATTGAAGTCCGGGAATTTCGGCGCACCGGATTTCTTCGTCAAGGCCGCCGCCGTGCTGGCCGGTGACGAGCCGCAATGGGGCGCTTGATGACCCGGGAGACCGTCCTTCGCGAGCAGATCTGCCGTCTGGCCGAATCGATGTTCAACCGTGGCCTGACGGGTGGCAGCACGGGGAATATCTCGGCCAGAACGCCTGACGGTGGCCTCCTGGTCAGTCCGACCGGTGCCAGCTTCGGGCGGCTCGATCCGGCCCGGCTCAGCCGGTTCGACGACAGCGGTGTTCTCGTCGGCGGCGACCCTCCGACAAAGGAGATATCGCTGCACAGGACCTTCTACGATACGCGCTCGACCGCCGGAGCGGTGGTCCATCTGCATTCGTGCCATTCCGTCGCGCTTTCGATGATGCCGGATGTCGATCCCGACAACTTCCTGCCCGCCCTCACGCCCTATGCGATCATGAAACTCGGCAAGGTCAGGCTCCTGCCGTTCTTTCTGCCCGGCGATCCGGCGATGGGCGATGCGGTCCGGGGGCTGGCCGGCAAACGGTCGGCGGTCATGCTGGCCAATCACGGGCCGGTGGTCGCCGGCAAGGATGTCGAGGCGGCCTGCAACGCCATCGAGGAACTGGAAGACACGGCGCGGCTGGCAATGCTGACGCGCGGCCACGCACCGCGCGGACTGGCAGCCGGCGATATCGCGCGGCTGATCGAAACCTTCGACGTGGAATGGGACTGATGAAGTTCTCCGCCAATCTGGGCTTCCTCTGGACCGAGCTTTCCCTGCCCGAGGCGATCGATGCGGCGGCGGCAGCCGGGTTCGACGCCGTCGAATGCCATTGGCCATACGACACGCCAGCGCAGGAGGTCGCGGCCGCGCTCGGCCGGACCGGGCTGGAAATGCTGGCCCTCAACACCCGGCGCGGTGATCCCGGCGCGGGCGATAACGGTCTGGCTGCACTTCCAGGCCGCACCCGGGAGGCGCGGGCCGCGATCGACGAGGCCATCGCCTATGCGCGCGCCGTCGGTGCCGCCAGCATCCATGTCATGCCGGTTTTGCCGAGGGCGAGGCGGCGGATGCGGCCTATCGCGACAACCTCTCCTATGCCTGCCGCGCCGCCGCGCCGCATGGGATCACAGTCCTGATCGAACCGCTGAACCGCTACGACGCGCCGGGCTATTTCCTGACGACTACCATGCAGGCCGTCTCGGTCATCGACCGTGTCGGCGCCGACAACCTCAAGCTCCTGTTCGATTGCTACCATGTGCAACTGATGGAGGGCGATGTGAGCCATCGCATCGAGGCCCTCCTGCCGCGCATAGGGCACATCCAGTTTGCCTCGGTTCCCGACCGTGGCCCGCCCGACCGGGGAGAGTTGCGCTATGAACATGTCTTCGACCTGATCGACCGACTGGGATACGACAGGCCGCTTGGCGCCGAATACAGGCCGCGAGGTCCGACAGCAAAGACGCTCGGCTGGCTGCCGCGCCACCGGGGCTGAGCGCGCAGCCTCAGCGCGGCAATCGGCGGCGATTGGCGGAGAGTCGGGGGTAGAGTTTGAACGTCGATCAAGCAGCCGAAGAGGCTGCCGGCCGATCAGGCCGCGCAGGCGTTGAGCGTAGCGAAACCGCCGTGAGCAAAATAGATGGCGGAGAGGGTGGGATTCGAACCCACGGTACGCTCGCACGCACGGCGGTTTTCAAGACCGCTGCCTTAAACCACTCGGCCACCTCTCCAGTGTGCCTGTCAGGACGCCTGTCGGGGCACCTGATGTTTCGCCTAATGCGCCATCCGCCAGCGGTTTTCAAGCGGTTTTCAAGCGGTTTTCAGGCAGTTTTCAAGTCCGATCCAGCCCGCCGCCCCGCCAAAAGCAGAAAGGCCGGCGCATCGGCCGGCCTTCCGCAGCGATGTCGTGCCGGAGCTTACTGCGGCAACTGATCGTCGACGCCGGCGACATAGAAGTTCATGCCGAGCAGCACGCCGGGATCGGCCACCTCGCCTTCAGCCAGCCAGTCGGAACCGTCCTGCTTCTTGACCGGACCGGTGAAGGGATCGAACGCGCCGGACTTGATCTTGGCCTCGGTCTCCTCGGCCAGCGCCTTCACGTCGTCGGGCATGTTGGTATAGGGCGCCATGACCACATGGCCTTCCTTCATGCCGCCCCAGACATCGACCTGCTCCCATGTGCCGTCGAGCAGAGCGCTAACCCGCTTGACGTAGTAAGGGCCCCAATCGTCGACGACCGCCGTCAACTGGGTTTGCGGGCCGAACCTGATCATGTCCGAAGCCTGGCCGAACGCCTTGATGCCGCGTTCGGTGGCCACCTGCATGGGGGCGGTGGAATCGGTGTGCTGGGTGATGATGTCGGCGCCCTGGTCGATCAGCGCCTTGGCGGCGTCCGCTTCCTTGCCCGGATCGATCCAGGTATTGGCCCACACGACCTTCAGCTTGAAGTCGGGATTGACCGACTGCGCGCCGAGCACGAAGGAATTGATGCCCATCACCACTTCGGGGATCGGGAAGGACGCGATGTATCCGGCGACGCCGACTTTCGACATTTTCGCGGCGATCTGGCCCTGGATGTAGCGGCCCTCATAGAACTTCGAATTGTAGGTCGAGACATTGGGATGCTCGCGCTTGTAGCCCGTGGCATGCTCGAATTTCACGTCGGGAAACTTGCCGGCGACCTTGTTGGTCGCGTCCATGTAGCCGAAGGAGGTGGTGAAGATGATGTTGCAGCCCGACCGCGCGAAGCGCTCGATGGCGCGCTCCGCATCCGCCCCTTCCGGCACGCTTTCCAGATAGGCGGTCTCCACCTTGTCGCCGAGCGCTTCCTCGAGGTGGAGGCGGCCCTGATCGTGCTGGTAGGAATAGCCGAAATCGCCGATGGGGCCGACATAGATGAAGCAGGCCTTGACCTTCTCCATCGTATGGCTTGCCGAAAGCGCCGGACTGGCGCTGAGCGCAATGGCGAAGGCGGCAATGATGCCGAGCATTTTTTTCATGGAAGTTTCTCCCGTAGGTTAAGCGTGGGTTGGTTCTGGTTTCGGATCCTACCGATCCGGCACAAAGCCCTGCCCGAGCATGGCGGGCGTGTTGATCAGGGTCAGTCTGCGGTTTCGCGATATCAGCACAAGCACGACGATGGTCGCAAGATAGGGCAAGGAGGAGAGGAATTGCGACGGTATCGACTTGAGCACGCTCATCAGCCCGTAGATCGGCGCCGGCAGGAATTCGAGATCGCTCAGGTTAAGCGCCTGGATGTGCAGTTGCAGGATGGTGATCGCGCCGAAGAGATAGGCGCCGAGCAGGATCCGCAAGGGGCGCCATGAGGCGAAGACCACCAGCGCCAGGGCGATCCAGCCCCTGCCCGCGGTCATGTTCTCGATCCATTGGGTCGTATAGACGAGCGACAGATGCGCGCCGCCGAGCCCGGCACAGGCACCGCCGAACATCACCGCGAGATAGCGCACCCGCGCCACATTGATGCCCAGCGCGTGGGCCGAGCCGTGGCTGTCGCCGACGCTTCGCAGGATCAGGCCGGCCTTGGTTTTGAACAGGAACCAGGAGACCGCGAAGACGAGCGCGATCGACACGTAGAACAGGATGTCCTGGGCAAAGAAGAGCCGGCCGATCAGCGGAATGTCCGACAGCAGCGGGATGACGATCGGCGTGAGTTTCACCCCTGGAACGCCGATAAAGGCTTCGCCCCAGAGCCCCGAAAGGCCAAGGCCCAGAATGGTCAGCGCGAGGCCGGTCGCGACTTGGTTGGTGACGAGGGTGATCGCCAGGAAGGCGAACAGCAGCGAGAACAGTGCGCCCGCCACCATGCCGCCCAGCGCGCCGAGATAGGGATTGCCGGTGATCTGGGCGAAGGCGAAACCGGCCACCGCGCCCATGATCATCATGCCCTCGACGCCCAGATTGAGCACGCCGGAACGCTCGGTGACGAGTTCGCCGATGGCCGCCAGCAGCAAGGGCGTTGCCGCGGCAAAAACGGTCAGCAATATGGCCTCGAACATGCCCATCTCAGTTCGCCTCCTGCGCCGCCGCCCCGGAGGTCACGAACCGGATCCGGTAGTGAATGAGCGTGTCGCTGGCGAGCACCAGGAAGAGCAGCATGCCCTGGAAGACGCGCGCCGACTTGTCCGAGATCTGCAGCGAGATCTGCGCCGCCTCGCCGCCGAGATAGGTAAGCGCCAGCACGAGACCGGCGACCACGGCCCCGGCCGGATTGAGCCGGCCCAGGAAGACGACGATGATCGCGGCGAAACCGTAGCCGGCGGAAAGCTTCTCGTTGAGATGCTGCACGGCGCCGGCGACCTCGATGATACCGGCAAGGCCGGCCAGCGCGCCCGACAGCAGGAAGGCGAAGAACGTCATCTTGGCGGCCGAAAACCCGGCGAACCGCCCGGCGCGCGGGTTCTGTCCCAGGACGCGGATTTCGAAGCCCTTCATGGTCTTGCGCAGCATCAGCCAGACCAGCAGCGCGGCGACGAGGGCGAAAAGAATGCCGAAATTGGCCCGGCCCGAAGCCGGGAAGATTTCCGGCAGCAGGGCATAATCGTTGAAGGTGATGGTGCCGGGAAAGCTGAAACCCTGCGGATTGCGCCACGGCCCGCGCACCAGCCAGTCGACGAATAGTTGCGCCACATAGACCAGCATCAGGCTGGTGAGGATTTCATTGGTGTTGAAGCGCGTCTTGAGGAAGGCGGGGATCGCCGCATAGGCCGCCCCGCCCGCCATGGCCAGCAGCAGCATCAGCGGCAGGGTGATGAAGGACTGGAATTCCGGCATCAGCACGGGGATCGCCGATCCGGCCACCGCCCCCATCAGATACTGGCCTTCGGCGCCGATGTTCCAGTTGTTGGAGAGATAACAGACCGACAGGCCGACAGAGATGAGGATGAGCGGCGTCGCCTTGATCAGCAGTTCATGCAGCGACCAGGTCTCGGTCAGCGGCTCGATGAAGTAGGAATAGAGTGCGGCGGTCGGACTCTTGCCGAGCGCCATGAAGACGACCGCCCCGAGCACCATGGTCAGCGCCAGCGCGATCGCCGGCGAGAGATAGGCGAAGGCGCGCGAAGGCATCTGGCGGCGGGAAACCTCAATGCGCATGAGCACCCTCCCCGGTCTCGGTGGCGTTGTCGGCGACCCGCTCGGTATGGGCGCCGCCCATCAGCAGGCCGATCTTTTCCCGTGTCGCCTCGGCCGCCGATCCCGCTTCCGCGATCCTGCCGTCATGCATCACCAGAATGCGGTCGCAGACCTCGAAGATTTCATCGAGATCCTGCGAGATCACCAGCACGGCGGAACCGGATGCGGCGAGATCGATCAGCGCCTGGCGGATGCGGCTTGCCGCCCCCGCATCGACGCCCCAGGTCGGCTGGTTGACGATCAGCACGGCCGGCTGGCGGTCGAGTTCACGACCCATGATGAACTTCTGCAGATTGCCGCCCGAGAGCGCCGAGGCGACGGGATTTTCCGCCGATTTGCGCACATCCATCTCGTCGCAGATGCGCTTCGTCGCCTGGGTGACCATATCGCTCCAGATGACGCCCAATCTGCCGAGACGCTGAAAGGCGACCGTGTCGGATGCATGACGCGCCAGCAGCAGATTGTCGGTCAGCGTCATGCCGGGCACCGCGCCATGGCCGAGACGCTCTTCCGGTACGAAGGCGGCGCCCTTGCGGCGGCGCTCGTTGATGCCGAGATTGCCGATCGCCTCGCCCCGCATCGATATCGCGTCGGCGCGGCTGGCGACCTCGCCGGATACCAGATTGAAGAGCTCGCTCTGGCCATTGCCCGCGACACCGGCAATGCCGACGATCTCTCCGGCGCGTACCTGCATCGAGATGTCCTTGAGCGCGATCGAGAACGGGGTTGCCGGCGGCAGGCTGGCGCCGCGGATATCGAGCAGTACCTCGCCCGCGGCGCGGTCCGCGGCCTTGCGCCGGACCTCGGCGACGTCGGAGCCGACCATCAGCGAAGCGAGGCTCGCCGCCGTTTCCTGGCGCGGATCGCATTCGCCCACCACCCTGCCGTGGCGCAGGATGGTCGCCCGGTCGCACATCACCTTCACTTCCTCGAGCCGGTGCGAGATGTAGAGAATGGAGCGGCCCTCGTCGCGCAGTCGCTTCAGCGTCACGAACAGGTTTTCAGCCTCCTGCGGCGTCAGCACCGAGGTCGGCTCGTCGAGAATGATCAGTTCGGGGTCCTGCAGCAGGCAGCGCACGATCTCGACCCGCTGGCGCTCGCCGACCGAAAGGTCGCCGATATGGGAATCGGCCTTCAGCGGCAGGCCGTATTCGGCGGAAAGCCTTTCGGCGTCCCGGGCGACCTGCTCCAGCGTATGTCCGGCACCGAGCGACAGGACGATGTTGTCGGCGACGGTGAGCGATTCGAACAGCGAGAAATGCTGAAACACCATTCCGATGCCGAGTGTCCGTGCCGTCGAGGGATTGCGAATGACGGTCGGCTCGCCCTTCCAGAGAATTTCGCCCGAACTCGGCTGCAGCGAACCATAGAGCATCTTGACGAGCGTCGACTTGCCGGCGCCATTTTCGCCGAGAAGCGCATGGATCTCGCCCTTGCCGATTTTGAGATCGAGTGAATCGTTCGCCTTGAGCGACCCGAATATCTTGGTCAGCCCCCGCACTTCCAGCAGCGTTGCCGCAGACCCTCCCGTCATGAATTCCCTTTTCGTCAAAGTCACTGCGACGATCAATAGGGCGCATTCTCGGCTTCTTGTCCAGAGGGCCGACGGCACTGTTCGCATTGCGCGGACTTATTCACAAAATGAAACCGCCGCGGGATACCACGGCGGTTCTCTTTCGCATGTCTTGGCCAAACGCCCGGGCAATACCCCGTGGCGTCCGATCTGCCTTAGCTGTTGACGGCGTCCTTCAGTGCCTTGCCCGGCTTGAAGCGCGGGGCGCGGGAAGCGGGCACGTTGATGGTGGCGCCGGTCTGCGGATTGCGGGCCGTGGTAGCCTTGCGGTTCGCCACGACGAAATTGCCGAACCCTACCAGGCGTACATCGCCGCCGGAGGCCAGTGTTCCAGTGATCCCATCGAGCACCGCATCGACGGCTTCGGCTGCCTGGGCTTTGGTAAGGGATGCCTTCTCTGCAACGGAAGCAACTAGCTCGTTTTTGTTCATCTGAGTTTCCTTTCACTAAGGTTGGCGCAAGCGCCATGCACTCCGCAAAATCGCACTTTCAGGCCCGCCTATACAACCGGAATCCCTGTTTTCTGGGCTTTTTCGCCCGATTCGGCCCGGATTTTCCGCTTGTCAACAGGTTTGATCGACCCGTTTCATGGTGAAATACCCTGTCGTTCCGCGCCGCGAAGCCCATTTCGAATCGCTGCCCGACCGGACCGAATCCCCTTCGATTCCGCGCGGCGGCGCATGTCCCACCGCGCGCCCGCCCCGCGCCAGGCCGATACGGAAGAAGGAACAAAATCAGTGACCTCCGCCAGAGGCGGAGGTTTGAAACGCTTCGCTTGAACCACTGGAAGTGGTTTTGCTAGTTTCTAATAGCTGGGTTTGAACAGGTCAGCAAAGTCCGTTGCCTTATCCTGTGTT
>JAGRLT010000071.1 GCA_020441665.1 Nitratireductor sp. | reverse complement strand
GTCAATGAACTGGCGTCACAGATTCGTCGCGACATCGCCCTTGGCGAGATCGAGCCCGGTAGCCGGCTCAACATCGAGGCGATCAAGCGCGAGCGCAAGGTTTCCCACCCAACGATCCGCGAGGCGCTCGCCCTTCTGGCCGGCGAAGGCTACGTCACGGCCGAGGACAACAAGGGGTATCGGGTTCTCGCATCGTCGCTGGCGGATCTGAAGGATTCGACCCGCCTTCGGGCTGAACTCGAATGCCTCGGCTTTCGCTGGTCCATCGAGCGCAGCAGCGCCGAATGGCGGGCATCGGTCGTCGCCGCGCACTATACGCTGAGCGAAGTCGAAGCGGAGATGGGCGGCGACCCGAGGGCATTCGCCGTTGAATGGGACGAACGCAACCGGCAATTCCATCACGCCCTGATCTCCAATTGCGGCTCGCCGCGCCTGCTCGATACGGTCGCCACGCTCTATGACCTGACTAGGCGCTACCGCCTCATGGCCTACGCGGCCAACAGCAATGTCCGTCCCGCCTGGCTGGAGCGCGGCCCGCGGGAGCATGGCGAACTGAAGGACATCGCCCTGTCAGGCGACGCGGGGAGGGGCGTCGCCGCGCTGCGCGATCATATCACCAAGAGCTTCGATGGCTCCGCAGCGGCAATTCTGCCGTTTCCGGAACGTCACGGCTCGAAGTCGGCCGGCTAAACCGAACACTTGTCAACCCAGGGAGTAAACCATGAAACCGTTCCCAATCGCTTCGGCGGCACTGATCGCTGTGTCGGCCTTCACCTCGGCCCATGCGGAGGAGAGGATCACCTACCGATCGGCCGCCGCCGGCTCGTCCTACTATCAGATGGGCGTCGAGATCGCCGAGGCGGTCCGCGAAGCGACCGATGGCGGGATGATCGTCACCATCGAAGAGGGCCAGGGCTCCGTCCAGAACGTGATGGAAGTGCGCGCCCGCGGCGCCGATTACGTCTTCACCGCACCGCCGGCGCTGATCGGCGCCGCAAAGAAGGCCGCCGGCCCCTTTGAAGGCAAGGGCAATCCGGCCTTCGACGAAATCCGCGCCCTGTTTCCGATTCCCTCGCTTACCATGCATTTCGTCATGGCCGGAACGAGCGGTGCCACGAACATCATGGATGTCGGCGGCAAGACGATCCTGATCGGTTCCGGCACGTTCGGCGCCTCGGAGGCGCAGAAATATCTCGACCTGTTCGGTCTGACCGAAAGCGTCACGCTCGCCGATGCGGAACTCAACAACGCGGTTGCGGCACTGAAGAACGGGCAGATCGAGGGATTCGTCACGGCCGGGTCCTTCCCCGCGCCCAACGTCGTCGAGGCGGCGGCAAGCATGGACGTGACCTTGTTGTCGCTGACGGACGATCAGGTCGCCCAGACCAAGCGCACGCGGCTGGTGATACCGGCGGGCACCTATGCCGGCCAGAAAGAGGATGTCGTGACGACATCGCTGCCCGTCGCTGCCTATGCCACCACGAAGATGTCGGACGAGGCCGCCTACGAACTGACCAAGACCTTTTGGGAACAGCGCGAGGCGATGGCCAAGACCGCGCCGTGGTGGGGCGGCGTGAACGCCGGGTTGATGTCGTCGATCAACGTCACCTTTCACCCCGGTGCGATCCGCTACTATGAAGAAGCGGGCATGGCCCTGACCGAAGAACAGAAATAGGCTCCCCGGGCGCACCCTGACACCGGGTGCGCCAACCTCCCAAGCGGATCATATCCATGCGGCTTTTCACGTTCCTGCTGGCGGCCCTGGTTGTCGTCTTTCACCTCGGCCTTGTTTTCTCCGGGCTCGTGCCGAACCTCGTCAGCCGTCCGATCCATCTGGCGCTGGCGCTGCCCTGGATCCTGATCGTGCCCGGCCAGACCGGATGGATGCGCTATAGCGGCATTGCGCTGGCCATTGCGGGGATCGGCGCCGCGTTGTGGGTCGCGCTATCCCATAAGATGCTGAAGGCCCAATATGGCTTCATCGAAGGGGATTTTCAGCTGGTCCTCGCCGTGGTCCTGCTCATCGTGGTGCTGGAGTCGGCCCGCCGCGCCATCGGCTGGCCGCTGCCGCTGGTTGCCCTGACCACACTCGCATACGGGCTTTTCGGCCAATACATTCCGGGCGAATTCGGTCATTCGGGAACACCGCTCGAATCCTTCCTGGGCACGTTGACCATTGCCGAAGGCGGCATCTGGGGCAGCCTGACCGGGGTGTCGGTCAACGTCGTCGCGATCTTCGTGATCTTCGGGGCGGTGCTCAATGCCGGCGAGGCCGGACAGGGCTTCATGAACCTCGCCAACGCCGCCGCCGGGCGGCTCAGGGGTGGCGCCGCGAAGGTCTCGGTCCTGTCCTCGGCGCTGTTCGGATCGATCTCGGGCTCGGCCTCCGCGAACGTCGCCTCGACCGGCGCGATCACCATGCCGGCAATGACGAAACTCGGATATCCCAAACGCCTCGCCGCCGCAGTCGAAGCGGTGGCTTCCTCGGGCGGCCAGATCATGCCACCGCTGATGGGCGCGGGCGCCTTCGTGATGGTCGAACTCACGGGCGTTCCCTATACGCAGATCATGGCGGCCGCGCTTTTTCCGGCAATCCTGTATTTCGCCGCCGTCTGGATCGGGGTGGACGCCTATGCCACGCGCTACGACCTCAAGGGGATCCCGCCGGAACAGGCGCCCGGCTGGCGCGAGGTAATGGTGACCTCGGCCTTTTTCGCCGTGCCCTTCGTGGTGTTGCTCGTCGGGCTCTTCGTCATCCGGGTAACCCCGCAATATGCCGCCAGCGTGGCGATCCTCGCAGCCTTCGCGCTGCTGTTCTTCAATGCGCGCGGGATCGGAACCTGGCGACAGACCGCCCTCAGGATCGAGGAGGCATGTCTCAACGCCACACGGCAGGTCTCGATGATCGCGGCCATCATCATCTGCGCGTCGATCATCATCGGCGTCCTGGCGATTACCGGCCTCGGGGTCAAGATCACGTCGCTGATCCTGTCGGGGGCGGGTGGCATGCTCTGGCCGGCGCTGCTCCTGACGGCGCTCGCCTGCCTCTTTCTGGGGATGGAACTGCCGACGACCGCCGCCTATGTGATCTGCATTTCCGTCGCGGGACCGGCCCTGCAGGAACTGGGGCTGGAGCCGCTTCAGGCGCATCTCTTCGTCTTCTGGTTCGCACTCCTGTCCACCATCACGCCGCCGGTCTGCGGCGCGGTGTTCATCGCCTCCGGCATGATCGGCGAGAACTGGCTCAAGGTGGCGCTGACCGCCATGACGCTCGGCTTCGGGCTCTATGTCATTCCGCTCGCGATGATCGCCAATCCGGCGCTGATCTCGCTCGCGGCGACGCCCCTGGCGGGAATCCTCACCACCATCCAGATCGCGCTGGGCCTCGGGCTGATGTCGCTCGGCATGATCCAGAAGCGTTTCGGGCTTCTGCGCCCGGTACTTTTCGTCCTCGGTGCGTTGATCATCTTCATTCGCCCGCTCGCCGGCCTGTAACCCGCGAACAACGCCCTTGCCGAAGGACTGTCGTCCTGACCGATCTGTCCTCGACCAGTTCTTCTTGAGGGCAGGGAAAATGCCGGTGGGAGGGGCGCCGTCGGGCGTATCCGGGAATGTGCCGCGGTTTCGGAACGGGTGAAACGTGGTGCCCGCCCAGCTTCAAAGCTTGGAAGATGTTGCTGATTGGCGCCGGCTCGCGAAAATCTATTGGATTTCGGGTAAAGAATCTTTCTTTAGAAGCAAGGTGAGGCAAGACAGGTGCCGCTGCCGGTCCTCCGACGTGACCGCCTGGGACCAATTGCACTTGCCCGTCGCGGTTCCGGAATGTTCATAGTTTCAGAACAAGCATGCATATCCGCAATGACGGGAAAGAAGCCGCGAAGAGGCGAACCATGAAGCAGAAGCCAACTGCGGACAAAGCCGCATTGACCCAGAATCCACATGCTGTGCGCGAGGCGCGCGAGAAGAATCTTGAAGTGGCGATTGGTCGCGAGGTGCGCGAACTCCGCAAGAGACAGCGGATGACGGGGGCCGATCTCGCCGCGCAAACCGGTTTGTCGGTGGGAATGCTGTCGAAGATCGAGAACGGCCAGATTTCATCGTCGCTGAACACGCTCCAGACCCTCGCGAACGCGTTGCGGGTGCCGCTCGTTCAGCTCTTCTCGGGTTTCGAGGAACCGCGCGGCGCGATGCATGTGAAGGCGGGGCAGGGTGCCGAGATCGAGCGCGCCGGCACCCGGGCGGGCCACCAATACAGCCTCCTCGGTCACATCGGCTCCAACAATTCGGGAGTCGTCGTCGAACCCTATCTGATCACGCTGACCAGTGAGAGCGACCAGTTTCCGACGTTTCAGCACGAAGGCATCGAGATGATCTACATGCTCGAAGGCGTGGTCAATTACCGCCATGGCGAGCAGCTCTATCGGCTTGAGCCGGGCGATTCCCTGCTTTTCGACGCGGACGCGCCGCATGGGCCCGAAGGGCTGATCAGCTTGCCGGCGCTCTATCTCTCGGTCATTTGCTATCCGCAGCAAAGCTGATTCGGACTGCCCGCAAAGGGCTCCGGTCTCGCGAAGCCGGCGGCGCATCAAAGGCCGGGCCATCGCCTGGATACCGTGACCATCGGAGCAGGGCGGGCGCGTGTTTCCGCGTACCCAAAGATGCCTGCTATATTTTCTGTCTACGAAATAAAATTTCTTGATAAGAAAAATTATTTCTGCTTAGCTGACCTCTCGAAGCGGTCCCTCCCAAGAACCACGGAGACAATCATGTGTGGCATAGTCGGCCTGTTCCTGAAGAATGACGAATTGCGCGATCAGCTGGGCGCCATGCTGACCGACATGCTTGTCACCATGTCGGATCGAGGCCCGGATTCGGCGGGCATCGCGATCTATGGCGCGGAGGGGGACGGGCTGAAGGTGACGGTCCAGTCGGGTACGCCCGACAAATGCTTTGCCGGCCTCGACAAGGAACTCGGCGCGGCGCTTGGCCAGTCGGTCCGGATGAAGGTCATGGACACCCATGCGGTTCTGACCGTGCCCGATGGGGAGGGAAAGAACGCCGTTGACTTCCTCGAGAAGAAGGGCCTGTGCGTCATGGGCATCGGCGAGGCGATGGAAATCTACAAGGAAGTGGGCCTGCCGAAGGATGTGGCAGCCCGGTTCGGTATCCGCAACATGGCCGGCAGCCACGGCATCGGCCATACCCGGATGGCGACCGAATCCGCCGTCACCACCCTCGGCGCGCACCCGTTCTCGACGGCCGAGGACCAGTGCCTCGTTCACAACGGCTCGCTGTCAAACCACAACCAGATGCGCCGCGTGCTGGCCCGCAAAGGTTTCACGCCGAAGACCGAAAACGATACCGAGGTCGCGGCATGCTATATTTCCTCTCGCATCGCCGAAGGCGCCAATCTGGGCGAGGCGCTTGAGGGCACGCTTGAGGATCTCGACGGTTTCTTCACCTTCGTGATGGGAACGAAGAACGGTTTCGGCGTCGTGCGCGACCCGATCGCCTGCAAGCCGGCGGTGATGGCGGAGGCCGACGACTACATCGCCTTCGCATCGGAATACCGCGCCTTTGCGGACCTGCCGGGCATCGAAAACGCACGGGTCTGGGAACCGGAGCCGGCGACCGTCTATTTCTGGGAGCGCTGAGCATGAAGACCGCGGAATTGGCGGATGCCGAGCCGGAAACCTCCGGCGTACAGACCATCGACATGGCCCGGACCGAGTTGCGGCAGGTCAATGCGACGCTGCAGGCTCAGAACGCCGCCGCCAACCAGAGGAAATGGACGATCGAGAACCCGCGCGGCAGCCATGCGATGGCCGTCGGCCTCGACGCCCCGATCGAGGTCACCGTGAAGGGATCGACCGGCTATTACTGCGCCGGCATGAACAAGCAGGCCACCGTTCATGTGGAGGGTTCGGCGGGGCCTGGCCTGGCCGAGAACATGATGTCCGGCACGGTCATCGTCGAGGGCGATGCGAGCCAGTATGCCGGTGCGACCGGACATGGCGGGCTATTGGTGATCAAGGGCAATGCCTCCTCGCGCTGCGGTATCTCGATGAAGGGGATCGATATCGTCGTGCACGGCAATGTCGGGCACATGTCGGCCTTCATGGCGCAAAAGGGCAATCTCGTCGTGCTCGGCGATGCGGGCGACGCGCTCGGCGACTCGCTTTACGAGGCCAGGCTTTTCGTGCGCGGCTCGGTCAAGAGCCTCGGCGCGGACTGCATCGAGAAGGAAATGCGGCCCGAGCACCTGGAAATCCTGAAGAGCCTCCTGGAACGTGCCGGGGCCGCCGCCCGGCCCGAGGAGTTCAGGCGCTACGGTTCGGCGCGAAAGCTCTACAACTTCCATGTCGACCATGCCGGCGAATACTGAGGACAAGACCATGGAACAGACACCGCAAACATTGCCACGCGGATCCTGGACGTTTTCGAACGAGACCAATGCGGAAATCCGCCGGGCGGCGGCGACCGGCATCTACGACATACGCGGCGGCGGTGCCAAGCGCCGGGTTCCGCATTTCGACGATCTGCTTTTTCTCGGCGCCTCGATCTCGCGCTATCCGCTCGAAGGCTATCGGGAGAAATGCGAGACCTCGGTGGTGCTCGGCGCGCGGTTTGCGAAAAAACCGATCGAGCTCAAGATTCCGATCACGATTGCCGGCATGAGCTTCGGCTCGCTTTCCGGGCCGGCCAAGGAAGCGCTCGGGCGCGGCGCCACTATGGCCGGAACGTCGACGACGACGGGCGATGGCGGCATGACCGAGGAGGAGCGCGGCCATTCCAGGACACTCGTCTACCAGTATCTGCCGTCGCGCTATGGCATGAATCCCGACGATCTGCGCCGCGCCGATGCGATCGAGATCGTGATCGGGCAGGGCGCGAAGCCGGGCGGCGGCGGCATGCTGCTGGGCCAGAAGATCACCGAGCGCGTCGCCGGCATGCGGGACCTGCCGGTCGGCATCGACCAGCGCTCGGCTTGCCGCCATCCCGACTGGACCGGCCCCGACGATCTTGAAATCAAGATCCTCGAACTGCGCGAGATCACCGGTTGGGAAAAGCCGATCTACGTCAAGATCGGCGGCGCGCGGCCTTATTACGACACGGCGCTTGCGGTAAAGGCGGGCGCGGATGTGGTGGTGCTTGACGGCATGCAGGGCGGTACCGCGGCGACACAGGACGTGTTTATCGAGCATGTCGGACAGCCGACGCTGGCCTGTATCCGTCCCGCTGTCCAGGCGTTGCAGGACCTCGGCATGCACCGCCAGGTTCAACTCATCGTGTCAGGCGGCATCCGCACCGGCGCGGATGTGGCCAAGGCACTGGCTCTCGGCGCGGACGCGGTCTCAATCGGGACAGCGGCGCTCGTAGCCCTCGGCGACAACGATCCGAAATGGGAAGCCGAATACCAAAAACTGGGCACGACGGCCGGCGCCTATGACGACTGGCACGAAGGCCGCGACCCGGCGGGCATCACGACCCAGGATCCAGAACTGATGAAACGCTTCGATCCGATCGATGCGGGACGGCGCCTGCGCAACTATCTCAGTGTCCTGACACTGGAGTGCCAGACCATCGCGCGCGCCTGCGGCAAGAGCCACGTGCACAATCTGGAGCCGGAAGACCTCTGTGCGCTGACGATCGAGGCGGCCGCGATGGCGCAGGTTCCCTTGGCGGGCACGAACTGGATACCGGGGCGAAACGGCCTGTGAGAAAGGGAGCGGACGGCGGGAATGCCAATCCCCGCCATTCTCCGATTTGAAAAAAGAGAGGATAGGGGAGCACCGATGACTGATCTGGCCGCCTTCGCGAAGGACAAGGGTGTCAAATACTTCATGATTTCCTACACCGATCTGTTCGGTGCGCAGCGGGCCAAGCTGGTGCCCGCGCAGGCGATCGCGGGGATGCAGCAAGACGGCGCCGGGTTTGCCGGTTTCGCCACCTGGCTCGACATGACGCCCGCTTTTCCCGATATCCTCGCCATTCCGGATCCGGAAACCGCCATCCAACTGCCCTGGAAGCCCGAGGTCGCCTGGGTCGCCGCCAATCTGGTGATGGAGGACGAGGAGGTTTCCCAGGCGCCGCGCAATGTTCTGCGCAGGCTGATCGCCGAGGCGGCCGGCGAGGGCCTGCGCGTCAAGACCGGGGTCGAGGCGGAATTCTTCCTGCTTACCCCGGAGGGTGACAGGATTTCCGATCCGGCCGATCTTGCCAAGAAGCCCTGCTACGATCAGCAGGCGGTGATGCGCCGCTACGACGTGATCGCCGAGATCTGCGATTACATGCTGGAACTGGGGTGGGGCCCGTACCAGAACGACCATGAGGATGCCAACGGCCAGTTCGAGATGAACTGGGAATTCGACGATGCGCTGGTTACCGCCGACCGCCACTCCTTCTTCAAGTTCATGGTGAGATCGGTGGCCGAGAAGCACGGCTTTCGCGCCACCTTCATGCCCAAGCCGATCGAGGGTCTGACCGGCAATGGCTGTCACGCGCATATCTCCGTATGGGATCTGGAGGGCAAGACCAACGTCTTCGCCTCGAAAGACGGCAAGGGGCAGACGGGCGAGGTCGGGCTTTCGCAGCGCGGCGCCTGGTTCCTCGGCGGCATCATCAAGCACGCCACGGCACTCGCCTCGATCACCAATCCGACCGTCAACAGCTACAAGCGCATCAACGCGCCGCGCACGGTCTCAGGCGCCACCTGGGCGCCGAACACGGTGACCTGGACGGGCAACAACCGCACACACATGGTGCGCGTTCCGGGGCCCGGCCGTTTCGAACTGCGCCTGCCCGACGGCGCGGCAAATCCCTACCTGCTGCAGGCGGTGATCATCGCGGCGGGCCTTTCCGGCCTTCGCACCAAGGCCGATCCGGGCCCCCGCTACGACATCGACATGTATGCCGAGGGACATACGGTGATGGGCGCGCCGAAGCTGCCGCTCAACCTGCTGGACGCGATCCGCGCGCTCGACGCCGATGCCGAACTCAAGGCCATGCTCGGCAACGAATTCTCCACTTCCTACATGAAGATGAAGCAGCAGGAATGGAATTCCTTCGTTTCCCATTTTACGGACTGGGAACGCGAGCACACGCTCGACATCTGAGCCCGGAAGACCAGACCCTAGGCGCGAAGGTCTTTCCAGTGCTCGAACCGGGCGCAGGGCAGGAAATGGCCGCGGCCGGCCTCCGCGGCGATCTGCGATTTCACTATCACGATCTCGCCGCGCGAGATCACCGTTTCCGGCCAGCCGGTGACGGTCCTGCCCTCGTAGGGCGTGTAGTCGACATTGTGATGCAGAAGGTCATTGCGGATGGTGACCTGCCGGTCCGGATCCCAGATGGTGATGTCGGCGTCCGAGCCGACCGCCAGCGCCCCCTTGCGCGGAAACAGGCCATAGATCTTGGCGGGATTTGTCGAGGTGAGTTTGACGAAACGGCAAAGGTCGATACGGTTTTTCCCGACCCCTTCGGAAAACAGCAGCGGCAATCTGGTTTCAAGTCCGGGGATTCCGTTGGGCACCTTGCGAAATGGCGCGTTTTCGCCGGCAACCTTCTTGCCTTCCGCGCTGTCGAAGGAAAACGGCGCGTGGTCGGATGAGAAAACGCTGAACAGCCCGTTGCGCAGACCGTTCCAGATTTCCTGCTGATCGGCACTGGTGCGCGGTGGCGGGCTGCAAATGTGTTTGGCGCCGTCGAAATGCCGCAGGTCCAGATCGTCCTTGGTCAGGAACAGATATTGCGGACAGGTTTCGGCAAATACGGGCAGGCCGCGCGCCTTGAAACCGGCGATCTGCGCCGATGCCTCGGCGCCGGAAACATGGACGATCAGAATGGGCTGGCCGACCAGTTCCGAATAGGCGACGGCGCGATGCACCGCCTCGCGTTCGACGAGCGGGGGCCGCGCGGCGGCGTGGAACTTGGGCCCGGTCAGCCCCCTGGCTTCCAGGCGCTCCGTCAGAAAGTCGATGCAGTCGGCGTTTTCGGCATGAACCATGACCAGGGCCTGCTCCTGCCGCGCGGTATCGAGCACTTCGAGGATCTGCCGATCGTTCAGCTTGAGGTCGTCATAGGTCATGTAGATCTTGAACGAGGAATACCCCGCATCGATCAGCCGGGGGAGTTCCTCGCCGAGGACCGCCTTTGACGGATCGGTTATGATCATGTGGAACGCATAGTCGATATAGGCCTTGCCGTCCGCACGCCTGTGATAATCCTCCACCGCCTCGGCGAGGCCAGCCCCCTTCATCTGCCGCGCAAAGGGAATGACGGTGGTCGTTCCGCCAAAGGCGGCGGACAGGGTTCCCGAACGAAAGTCGTCGGCCATCCGGGCGGGGCCGCCGGTGGGCTCGTCCAGATGGCAATGGGCGTCCACGCCGCCCGGCAGCACAATCTTTCCCGTCGCGTCGATTTCGATCGCCGCATCGGGAAGCGCGGTGCCCAGGGCTGCCACCTTGCCGTCCTTTACGGCAATATCCCAATGGCCCATTTCCGAGGCCGAGGCGACAAGCCCGTTCCTGATGATGAGGTCATAGGGTTTCATCTGGAGCCTGCCGGTTCGCTGACGGTGCGGAACGCGCTGCCCCAGCCGGTAACCTGCCGTGGATCGACCCCGGCCATGAGCAGCGACTTCCAGACCACGGCGCTCGTGGTGTCGTACACGGCGATGCCGGTCTCCTTCTCCAGAGCCTCCGCTATGCGGGCGCCGCGGAAGTTCGTGCAGAAGATCGTGATCGCCTGCGGCCGATCCCGGGCCACCTCGCGCACCAAACCGGCGATGGTGTCCTCGCTATATTCCGAATAGGAATAGTTGCCCTTGTCGCGCAGGTGGCGCTCGCTCACGCAGTCGAAGCCGCGCTCGGCGAACTTCTCGATGATCTTTTCCTGAATCTCGTCCAGATACGGAGTGACCAGAGAGAACTTCTTCACCCCGTTCAACTGAAACAGCTCCTCGACGGCCAGTACCGACGTCGTTGCCGGAATGCCTGTTTCCGCCGTGATGGCGGCGCACAGTCGGTTGTCTTCTTCAAGGCCGAGCCAGCCCGATGAGGTTCCGCTCCACCCGATCACATTCACCCTGGCATCGGCCAGCAGGCGACTGGCCTGAAGCATGGGTTCGAAGTCGAACTGACCCAGCGCCGCTTTCGTCAGGGATATTTCCGTCACCGGAAAGCGCGCGAAATGGGCCGAGACATTGGGGACGCCCTCTACGATGGCGGAGGTCAGGGGTTCCAGCACCGTGTTCGATGAAGGCGTCAGGATTCCCAGTTTGATCCGATTGGGCATGGTGTGTTCTCCAGGGTCATGTGTCTTGGCCCGCCGTCCGAAACGCGGCTTGACGGTATTCGATGAATCGATATATGAATTATGAATTCAAAATTCATAAGTAACAAGTGTGCTGACCCGAATAGCACACAAATGGCGGGCGATAGGGCCGACGGTCGGACCGAAAGCGAACTGGTCCATCGATCCGCGCCTGATTTTGGGAAAGGACGTTGAGATGCTCTTCGCAATCTACGGGCTGGACGCGCCCGGCAAGCTGAGCACCCGGCTGGAGGTTCGGCCGGAGAACTTGAAGTTTCTCGAACAGGCCGAAGCGAAGATGCTGGTTGCCGGTCCGCTGCTGGATCAGTCGCGGGAAAAAATGACCGGATCGCTCATCATCGTCGACTTTCCGACCCGCGAGGATGTCGAGGATTGGGTTGCCAGTTCGCCGCTGACCAAGGCGGGGGTCTATCAGCATGTGGAAATTCACGAGTTCACCGTGAAATGGCCGAGGGATCTGGCGAGTTCGCTTGGCGGGAACGCTGAAAAGTAGAACCTTCCACGACGCTGGTCTCGGTCGAGCGGTCAGGCCGGTATTCCCGTATCGGTTCGCACGGCGGCCGTTGGCGGGGCGTTCGCAAGCATTGGGATTTGCGGCGCTATTGGGTCTTTTCCAGTTCCAGAATGCACGCCACGATGGCTTTGCCGGAATTCATGTTGTGCTGCCGCATGAGTTCGCCGGCCAGTGCCGCATTTCTCTCTTCCAGTGCCTCGAGTATCCCGACATGTTCGGCCACCGACTCGGCCCAGCGGATTGGCGAGGATACCCCCAAAGTCCTTGCCCGCTGCACCTGAACGAAAAGCCGTTCGTGCAGGTCCGCCAGGATGGCGTTCCCCGATGCCTGGACTATTGCCCTGTGAATCTCGTCGTTTGAGCTCAGATACTTCTTTGCGTTCTTGCTCTCGAAAGCCGCTTCGATCTGATCCTGCAGTTTTCTCAGTCTCCTGAGTTCCTGCGGCGTGATCTTGCGGGCGGCGATTTCGGTCGCGTGCCGCTCGATGCCGCTGATCGCCTCGATCTGCTCGAGAACGCGCGGAGCGTACAGCTTCGGCACATGTGCGCCGCGATTGGGCGGCAGGTCAATCAGCCCTTCGGAATGGAGGATTTTCAACGCTTCGCGCAGGGGGGTGCGTGAGATGCCGAACTCGTCGCAAAGCATCTTCTCGTTGATGCGCGAGCCGGGCGGGATGCCGCCGGTCACGACCTTGAGGCGCAACTCGTTCGCAACATCCGACGCCAGAAAACGCCTGGCGATTTCCTTTGGTGTTGTCATTCAATCTTTCCAAACCGTACTGCTGAAATCTGAAAATAGCACCGAAGTGGCGGCCGTGAATGCATTATTCTGCATTTTTCCCTGATACTTTCGCCCCAACAGGAAAATCGTTCAAGTGAACAGCAAGATCACCGCCGGCTTTCGGCGATGCACTTTAACTAGATCGGGTGAAAGGGTTCAAGTGAACCGCAAGACCAGTGCCGGAATCGGTTGCGCCTTGCCGCTCAAGCCTAGTGGCCGGCCATGTTGTTCGGCACCCATAGCGCGATCTGCGGAAAGATAATCAGCAGGATGACGCAGAACAGCATGGCCAGCAGGAACGGCACCGCGCCGAGGATGGTATCCTGGATCGGGCCGCTTTTGCGTACGCTCTGAACCACGTAGAGGTTCAGGCCGACCGGCGGGGTGATGAGCGCCATCTCCATCAGCAGCACCAGGACCACGCCGAACCAGATCGGGTCGAAACCCATGCTGACCACGACGGGCACCACCACCGGCACGGTGGCGATCATCATCGACATGGTTTCCATGAAGCAGCCAAGAACAAGATAGAAAATCACCAGGAACAGGATCGTCTGGGTGGGCGTCGCCTCGATGCCCAGCACGAATTGCGTAACGGTCTGGGTGACGCCCAGTATCGAGATCACGAAGTTGAGGAAGAATGCCGAGACGACCAGCAGCAGGATCATCCCCGAGACCCTGACCGTCGATTTGAACGCCTCATGCAGCATTCCGAAGGTCAGCCTGCGCGACGCGGCGGAAAACAGCAGCGCGGCGACGACGCCGATTGCCGCGGATTCGGTCGGTGTCGCCCAGCCCAGATAGATCGAGCAGATGATCACCAGAATGATGCCGGCGGGGCCGATCAGGTGCACCAGCCCGCGAAGCTTTTCCGCCAGCGGAGGGGCTTCCTCCCTTTGTCCGCAGATATCGGGGCGGATCATGCTGGCGATCGCGATCAGGGACATGAAGATCGCCGTCAGCAGCAGGCCCGGCACGATGCCCGCCATGAACAGCCCGCCAATCGACGTGTTGGTGATCGCCCCGTAGATGATCATTCCGATGCTTGGCGGGATCAGAATGCCCAGCGTCGAGCCGGCGGCGATGGAACCCAGCGTCATGCGCGCATTGTAGCCCCGGTCATCGAGTGTCGGAATGGCGACGGTTCCAATTGTCGCCGCCGTTGCCAGTGATGACCCGGAAACCGCGGCGAACATGGCGGACGCCGCGATATTGGTATGCAGCAGGCCACCGGGCAGGAAGGTTATCCAGCTTGAGATCGAGCGGTACATGCGCTCGGCCATGCCGGATCGCAGCATGATCTCGCCGAGCAGGACGTAGAGAGGAATGGCGGTCAGGATCGAGTCGTTGACGATGCCCCAATTGACGGTGCCGAACGACATCAGCGTTGCCGGTGACAGAAACACGATGGCGCCAAGCGTTCCTATCAGGAACATCGCCGCGGCGACATGGATGCCCAGGGCCATCAAGCCCAGCATCAGCGCGAATCCCAGAAATGCGGTTCCCATGCTGATCATGTTCGCGCTGGCCTTTTCAAAGTTGCGTCGGCGCAAAGCCGGTATGAGGCGGATCGTGCTCTAGAGCGTGCCGTTCGGGGTGGCGTTCGGGTCGTTGTCTCCATCGGGGGCCGTGCCGATGCCGCGCGCCGCCATGGCGAGCTGGACGACCGCCACGGCGAGGAAGACGATTGAGCCAAGGAACCAGAGAGACTGGGGTATCCAGAGCGGGATGCTGAGGATCCCGATCGAAACGGTGCCGAATTTCCAGCTGATGAGCAGCACTTGCCAGACCGACCGGGTCATGAAGGCGGCAACACCGGCGAGCACCAGGCAGGCGGCAACATCCAGCACCTGCTTGCTTCGTCCTCTGAAGCGTCCGTAGAATATGTCGATGCGGGTGTGGGCCGCCATCATCAGCGCATAGGCAAAGGCAAAGGGCGAGACCACGGCGACGACGTAGCCGCTGATCTCGTCCACACTTTGAAACGACACGCCAAACAGCTTGCGTGCGGCGACTTCGGCGACGATCAGAAACGACAGTCCGATGAACGCATAGCCGGACAGGATCGCGAAGCCGCCGCCAATCGAGCTAACAACAGACGGGCTTACAACAGATTCTTCCGGTTCCATTCGTTCCTCCTGATTTCGGCGCCGCTCGCGCAATCCTATCTGGAACCGGAAGGCATAGCCGGTCTACCGTCTGTCAGCGATCGGTCATTCAGCGGTCAATCCGTATCGCGCACCGACCAGCTTGTTCCAGACCGCCGTGCATTCCGGCATCTTCGCGTTGCACTCCTTGGCCCAGGTCGGCAGCGACGATTTCTGTGCCGCTTCGCGGACCGCATCCAGGAATTCCGGCGTTGGCTCGACCCGGGTCAGGCTGGCCAGGTCGTGCAGTTTGCAGGGCTGCACGCCGATATTGCAGTTCGAGGCATCCGTCGCCAGTTCCTTCGAGCGGTCCCGCATGATTGCTTCGAGACGGTCGAACTGCGCCTGCAGCACCACCCGGTCATCTTCCGAGAACGAGTTCCATTTGTCGAGGTTGATGAAGTATCCGGCCACCATCTGCGAAACGCCGGTGTTCATCTGGTAGTGGGCGACCTCCACGATCTTGGAGCCGTTGGCCCCGGTGGAATCGGTGACCGCGCAATCCACCACACCCCTTTGCAGGGCGGTATAGACTTCGGCAAAATTCAGGTCGACGGTAACCATGCCGAGTTCGCTCATGAGCAGCGCCTGCGAGCGGGTGAAGGTGCGCACCTTCTTGCCGGCCAATTCCTCCTTGGTATTGATCGGCTCCTTGCAGAACAACTGCATCGGCGCGAAATGCCACAGCGCGCCAACCTTGGTATTGAACTGCGCCTGCAGCAAGTCGTCGACGACCGGCTTGAAATCCGCGATCATCGCTTCGACCTTGTCGCCGGTTGGCGCGATCCCGGCAATGTCCAGCCCTTCCAGCAGCGGGTGATCGCCGGCGACGATCGGCACGCCAACAATCATCACGTCAAACGCGCCGCTGCCGACGAGCCGCAGGAGGTCGCGCGCCTTTACGCCAAGTTGGTCGACCGGCGTATAGTTTACCGTCAGATCCAGGCCCGATTGCTCGGGAAGGGTCTTGAAGAATTCCTCCTCCACCACCTGGTAGTTCTTCTGGCTGGAAAAAATTCCGACGACATTGAGCGTCTCGGTCGCGTGGGCCGTGTTGGCGCCCAGCGCGGTGAGAGCCATCAGTGACAGTGTCTTGGCAAGCTTGTTCATGACAGGGTCCTCCATGTATCGAGATTTGCATTATGAATTCATTTAGTCAACTACCTAATCCGGCGAGTCTGGGGACAATGCGGCGCCCGAGGCGCGGGCGGCAACCGCGTCAGGAAGGGTAATATTGCATTATGAATTCAAAATTAGTAGGATGGTGTTGACCTGACCGCTTGTGCTAACCGGGCGTCGGATGGATCGAGTGCGCCGGTTGCGGCAGCGGAGAAGCAAAAATGTCCAAATCGCCAAACTGGTTGTCTCTGAGGGAAGCCGCGACATCGATCGCCTCCGGCGAACTGACCAGCGCATCACTGGTTGCCGCCTGTCTTGAACGCATCGCGGAGCGCGAGGGGGATGTCGGGGCGTGGGAATATCTGGACCCGGACATGGCCATCGAGGCCGCCCGCCGGCTCGACGGCCAGGTGCCCCGAGGCGCGCTGCATGGCATTCCAATAGGCGTTAAGGATCTGATAGATACCGCGGACATGCCGTCCACATATGGCTCGGTCCTCTACAAGGACCACAGGCCGATTGCCGATGCGGCCTGCGTTTCGGCCGTGAAAAGCGCCGGAGCGGTCGTCATGGGAAAGACGGTAACGACGGAGTTCGCCTTCTTTCCGCCTGGAAAGACCGCAAATCCGGTCAATCTGGACTATACGCCCGGCGGATCGTCCAGCGGTTCCGCGGCGGCGGTGGCCGACGGGATGGTTCCGGTCGCCTTCGGTACGCAGACCAATGCCTCCGTCACCCGGCCCGCCGCATTTTGCGGCGTGGTTGGATACAAGATGAGTTTCGGGCATTTTTCCATGACCGGGATCAAGCCCTTTTCCCCCTCTCTCGATACATTGGGCATGTTCGTGCGGACGGTCGACGACCTGCCGCTGATGCGCTCGGCGATGCTGGGCATTGCCGATGCGCCTCCGCGCGATGCGGGCGCGCCGTCCGTCGCGGTCTGTTTTACCCCTGAATATGGCGAACCCGATACCGCCTGCACCCAGCGGATTGACGATGTGGCGCGGCGTTTTGCCGATGCCGGCGCACGGGTGGGCACGCTGCAACTGCCGCCGGTGTTTGGCCGGCTGCTTGAGGAGCAGGAGAAAATTCTGGGCTTTGAAGCGCAGCAGAGTTTTCTCTACGAGCGCGATCAGGGCGGACAGGACGTCCACCCGGATTTCCGGCAGTTCCTTGAGGAGAGCCGCGCCATCACCCTGGCCGATTATCTGGGTGCGCTCGACTATACGCAAGCCTGCCGCCATGCGCTGGCACAGGCCAGGGAGGACTTCGACATCCTGCTGACGCCCGGCGTTTTCGGCGAGGCACCGCATGGCAGGGACTGGACCGGCAGCCCATTGTTCTGCCGTATCTGGACGCTGCTGCATCTGCCGACGATCAGCCTGCCGGCCGGTTCCGGTCCCAACGGGATGCCGATGGGTGTTCAACTCGTCGGCCGGGCGAACCGGGACGAGGACCTTATCGCGGCGGCGTCTTGGGCCGAGGCCACGCTGGCCCGCCACGCGCTCTGATCCCACAGACCCATACAATGCCGGGAACAACATCATGAACAGACCGCAGTCCGTCGACCTGATCGTGACCGATGCGATGGTCTATTGCTTTGACGACGAAAACACCTTTCTGCCCGATGGCGCGATCGCCGTCGCCGGCAGTCGCATCGTGGATGTCGGTCCAACCGACGAAATACTGAAGGCCTACCAGTCCTCCACCGTTCTGGACGGGCAGCACTTTCTGGCGATGCCAGGCCTTGTCAACACGCACAACCACACCCCTTTGACGATCACGCGGGGCATGATCGAAGATCTCAGCTTCGCGCCGATCTACACCAAATCGATCCCGCAGGGGCACCTGTTGAGCGCCTCCGAAACGCTCGCACTCGCCCGGCTCGGCATGTACGAATTGCTCAAGGCGGGATGCACCACCGTCGTCGACTTCTACCGCCACCCGAAGATGCTGGCCCAGGCGGCCGACGAGATGGGCATGCGCGCCGTCATCACCGGCAGAATTCACGATGTGGATCTGGACGAACTGGCCAGCAGGAACTGGGTGCACAGGAACGAGATCGGCGATGCCACCTTGCAGGAAACCTGCGATCTGATCGATGCCTGGCACGGCAAGTCGGACGGCCGCATACGGTGTGATGTCGGCGCGCATGGCACCGATACCTGCACGCCCGGATTGTTGCGGCGGGTCCGCGAGCTTGCGGAAAAGCAGGGCGGCAACGTGCACATTCATCTCGCGCATGCGAAGGGTGAGGTGAACTACGTTCATGAGCGCGACGGCATCTCCCCGGCCTGTCTTGTTGAAGAGGTCGGGTTGCTGAACGAAAGGCTGATCGCGGCCCATTGCGTCTTCCTGGATGAGGAGGACCGCAAAAGGGTCGGCAGGGCAGGGATCGGCGTTGCCCATGCGCCGCACCAGAACGCGCCGGCGGGAAACTCGGCCCCGATCCGCGATCTCATCGCCGAAGGGGCACATGTCAGCCTGTGCACCGACTCCAGGTCCGCCGACATGTTCGAGGCGATGCGGCTTGCCGGCGGTTCGTGGCGGATGAAGAACGGGGGCTATGAACCCAAGGCCAAAACCCTGCTGGACTGGGCCATCGGCAACGGCGCCCGACAATTGGGCATGCAGAACGAGATCGGCCGCATCGCCAAGGGATACAAGGCGGACATCATCTTTCTGGACCGCCTCATGCCGAACCTGACACCGATCGTCGACGGCTACGGCATCCTCGCCTACAGCGCCTCTGCGGGCAATGTCGACACCGTTATCATCGACGGCAGAATCCGCCTCCGGGACAAGCGCCCCGTCGGGTTCGATGCCCATTCGGTCGTGAGCGAGGCGCAGACCGTCTCTGAAAAGCTCTGGGCGCGCTACGGCTACAACCCGGTCACCCGAAGCTGAAGGCGGTCGGCCTGTGAATGGCGCTATCGCCGTTCGATGAATCCCAAATATCGCCCGTCGGCGAGGGGTATGACGGCCGTGTCGCGCTGGCGCGCGCTGCGGGCGTCTGACCGCCAGCCGATCAAACCGCGTCTTCGGCGCTCATGTGCCGTTCAAACCGGTCGATCAGGGTTTGCATCTCCTGTCGCGCCGTTTCGAACTCGGCCGATGCCGCCCGAGCCTTCCGGTCAGCTTCATAGCTTTCCAGAGACGTGAAGCTGCACTCCCACCGCACATCCGGACCAGGACCTTCCAATTTCACAAGGATGCGTCCCGGATCCAGCCCGAGCCGCCTTCTGATTTCACAGACCTTGCGCCGCTGCGCCAGTACCGCCTCGGCCTGACCGTCTCTGGCAAAATAGTTGGTCGCTTCGAAAATCATCCCGACCTCCTCGTTTCGCGTTCCGGCATTTCAGTGCTCTCTCGCGTCAGTGCGAAATTTCAACGCCCGTCAGCTTGACATTTGGATTTATGATCATAATGTGTGATCACATAAGGTGATCGCATCATGCATCATTCCTATCGCCGTGACAAGAAGCTGGACAGGTAAATCGCCGTGCCGACAATCAAATCCGTGGAAACGCTGATCGTACAACTGCCGACCCGGCGCGAGCACAAATGGGCCGGCCTGACGGAGGTCATCGGCCGCTATGTGATGGTCAGGGTCACCGACAGCGATGGTCGCGTCGGCTGGGGCGAGGCGCCGGCACTGAAGGATTGGGGCGGGGAGTTCGGCCGCTATTTCGGCGAATCGGCAGCGATCACGCGCCTGGTTATCGACACCTATCTGGCGCCGGCGATCCTGGGCATCGAGGTCGGAAATTTTGCCGAACTGCATGCGCGCATGGATGCGATCATCCGTGGCTATCCCTATTCCAAGGCGGCGGTCGAGTTCGCCGTCTACGACCTTGCCGGCCGCTGGCTGAACGTGCCGGTGCACACGCTTCTCGGCGGCAGGGCGCGGGACCGGGTTGCGGTCACGCATTCCATTGGCCTGATCGCGATCGACGAGGCGCGCGCCGAGGTGGCGAAGCTGGTTGAGGAGGGGATCAGGACGATCAAGGTGAAGATCGGCGTCGATCCCGATCGCGATGTCGCGATGGTTCATGCCGTGCGCGAAGTCGCCGGGGATGCGGTCGAGATCTGCGTCGACGCCAATGAGGGGTACCGGACGCCGGGCGAGGCGGTTCAGACGATCCGTCGGATGGAGGGATGCAGGCTCAAATATGTCGAGCAGCCGGTCATGGGGATCGAGCGGATCGCCGAGGTCGGGCGACGGATCGACGCGCCGGTGATGGCCGACGAGTCCGCCTGGAATGCCCATGATGCGATCCAGATCATCGCCAATGGCGGCATCCAGATCGTCTCCATCTACACCACCAAGGCGGGCGGCCTCTACAAGGCCATGGAGGTCGGCAGCGTTTGCCGGGCCGCCGGCATCATCTGCAACGTAAACGGCTCGATCGAGACCGGCATCGGCAATCTCGCCAATGTTCAACTCGCCGCCGCCTCGCCGGCGGTGACGCTTTCCTGCGTCATTCCGATCTCGACGCCGGCCGAGGCACAGCACGGCCAGGTTGGCGGCATCTACTACAAGGACGATCTTCTGGTCGAGCCGATGCGGATCGTTGACGGCGCGATCGTCGTTCCCGACAGCCCCGGCATGGGCATCGAGGTCGATCTCGCAAAGGTCGAAAAATACCGAGTGCGCGACTGAGCGCCGTCTGACAAAAGGAGAGGAACGGACATGCGGGCAGCAATCGTCGCGAAACAGGTAAAGGCCATGGCGGAGCATGGGCTCGATGCCATCCTATGCTCGTCCCCTGAGAACTTCGCCTATACCGCCGGTTTCGTCGTACCGTCGCAACCGCTGATCCGCCATCGGCACGCGATGACCATCGTTACCGCAGACGGTCGCAGCGCGGTATTCGGCGTCGACATGGAAGCCTCGACCATCAAGCGGCACCTGCCCGATGTGCCGACACGCATATGGGCGGAGTTCTCCGACGATCCGATGTCGGTGCTGGCCGATCAATTGTCCGGCCTCGGGCTTGGCGAGGCGCGCATCGGTCTGGAGATGGACTATCTTCCGGCAGGCGACTTCAACCGGCTGGCAGCGGCGATGCCGCGCGCCCGTTTCGAACATGCCGAGCCGATCCTGGCGCGTCTCAGGCAGATCAAGACAGCGGAGGAAATCGATCTCCTGCGCCGGCTGTCGCGCATCGCCGATCAGGCTATCACCGACGCATTGGCTTCCGTCGATGAGGGTGACTCGGAAATGGATATTGCGGGTCACCTGACGCGCAACGTCTACTCGCTGGGTGCCGAGCATTTCAAGCTTCTGATTGTCGCCACGGGCGAGCGCAGCGTGTTGCCGAATGTGGGTCCCTCCGAGCGGATTTTGAAGAAAGGCGATGTGTGCCGGGTCGAGATCTTCTCCGTCATCAATGGCTACCAGGCCGGCGTGTGCCGCACCGCCGTCGTCGGCGAGGCGCCGCCGATGGCCGAAAGCATCTGGGCGCATCTGGTGGAATGCAAATACGAGATCATGGAGAAGGTGAAGCCCGGTGCTGGCTGCCGGGAGATCTATGACGCGTTCATCGCCAAACTGTCCAAGCTCGACCTGCCGCCGATTTCTTTTGTCGGTCACGGCATCGGCCTGCATCTGCACGAGGATCCCTATCTCGGCCTGACGCCGATACTGGGCAGGCCCGGCCAGGATGCGCTGCTGGAAGAAAACATGGTCCTCGGCTTCGAGCCGCTTTGCTACGACACGGGGCATGGCTTCGGCATGCAGAACAAGGACATGCTCCTGGTTACGGCCGATGGCTCCGAACTGCTGTCCGACTATGCCAATACGGACAGGCTGATTGTCACGGGGACGGCAAAGAAGGACGGCAAAGCCAGGGCGGTTGCCTGAGCTGGACCGTAAACAAGTCGCGGCGGCGGATATTCCATTCTGCCGCCGGGCGGTTTCGCGCCGGAACTGGTAGGGTGCGGCGGAATCGATGGATGGGATACAGGCTGGAAATTCATGCGCACGCTGATCGAAAATCTGAACTTCGCCTTTGTCGTCGATGAGCAAGACACGGTGCTGCGAAATGCGAGCGTGGTCGTCGACGGCGACCGCATCGCCGATATCGGACCCGCGGAGGATGTGGCAGCCCGCCATGCAGGCGCCGTGTTCGACAAGGTGATCGACGGCAGCATGCGCGGCATGTGTCCGGGCTTCGTCGACAGCCATGTGCACCTGTCCGAGACCCTTTCGCGGGCCGTCTTTCCGGACAATCTGACCACGCGGGCATGGGTTTTCCACTGGGCGAAGCCGTTTTACGCCCACATCACCGAGGAAGACGAGTATTGGGGCGCGATGCTCGGCATCACCGAGATGCTGCGCTGTGGCACGACCTGCTTCCTCGACATGGGGTCGCAATATGATCCGGGCATCGTCGTTCGCGCCATGGAGCATACCGGCATCCGCGGCATCACCGGCCGGCACGCGGCCGACAATCGACCGGCCGAGCTGCCGCGGGGCTGGACCGAGGAAATGGCCAAGCACCATTTCTTCCCCGATGCCGCGTCCGCCCTCAAGGTTCTCGAGGAATGCGTCCTGCGCTACAACAATGCGCTGGATGGCCGGGCGCGCTGCTGGGTCAACATCGAGGGCAAGGAGCCGTGCAGTCTCGAACTGCATGTCGGCGCCGTGGCATTGGCCGAGAAGCTCGGTGTCGGAACCACCTATCACCTTGCTACCTCGATCGAGGAAGCCAAGGTATGTGAGAGCAAGTATGGCTGCTGGCCGATCACGCGCGTCGACCGCGCCGGGGGCATCCGCAGCAATCTGGTGATCGCCCACGGGTCGGCCGTTTCCGACGACGAGGTCCAATTGCTCGCCGAACGGGGCGCCAGCGTGGCCTTCTGTCCCTGCTCGTCCTTCAAGCTCGGCAAGGGCGCGACCAGGATCGGCAAGTACCCCGAAATGGTCAAGGCGGGGGTCAAGGTCGGGCTCGGCACGGATGGCGTCTCGGCCGCCGGCAACATGAACCTGATGCGGCAGATGCTGATCGTTGCCGGCATGTTCAAGGATGCGCGCATGCAGCCCGACGTGTTCACCGCCCGCCAGGCGCTGCGCGCCGCCACCATCGAGGGCGCAAGGGCGCTGATGTGGGATGACGAGATCGGCTCGCTCGAGATCGGCAAGAAGGCGGACTTCATCCTGTTCGATCTCGACCATGTCGAATGGACGCCGTTCTACGATCCGTTGCAGGCTCTGGTATTCTCGGCCTCGACCGCCTCCATCGTCGAAACCTGGGTGAATGGAAAGACTGTCTATTGCGACGGCAGGGTCGCCGGCGTTGACGAGGCGGAAATACGTCGCAAGGCGCGCGAACTTGCCGCCGCCGCCGTCGAACGCGCCGGACTGCATGAAGAAGATGTCGAGACGACGACGACCCTTTACGACGAAGGCAATTAGAGCGGGGGCGACATGAAATGGCGCCAGGGTTTTCTTGCCTTGACAATCTAAAATGTGATCATAAAGTGTGATCAAATATTTGATGATGGCCGGATTTGACCGGAGCCGGAGCGATGGTCCGGCAACCGGTCGCAAGAGGTCGGACTGGCCTTCCGGCCGGGAGCCGGTCTTCGGAGGAGAGCATGAAGGTTGCAGTTTTGGGCGCGGGCGCGGGCGGATCGGCTTCCGTCGCGGAACTGGTTCAGGCCGGGCACGATGTGCGTTTCTGGGCGCGTTCGGCCAGGACGCTGGAGCCCCATGTCGCGCTGGGCGGCGTCGCCTATGACGGCAAGCTGGGCGAGGGCATCGCCCGGCCGTCGCTGATCACTTCGGACATCGAGGCGGCCATCGCCGATGCCGATGCCGCGGTGGTCGTGCTGCCGACTTTCTCCCATGCAGCCATCGCCGACGCGCTTTCGCAGGCCGGCTGGCCATCCGACAGGCCGGTGATCCTCAATCCCGGCCATACCGGGGGCGCCCTGGAATTCGCGGCGACCTTCGCCCGCAGCGGCCGCGCAGCGCC
>JAGRLT010000070.1 GCA_020441665.1 Nitratireductor sp. | reverse complement strand
GCTGGGCGATGAAGATATGGCCGCGCTCGATCAGTTCCGGCATCTGGCGGAAGAAGAAGGTGAGCAGGAGCGTGCGGATATGGGCGCCGTCGACATCGGCATCCGTCATGATGATGATGCGGTGATAGCGCAGCTTCACCGGATCGAACTCGTCCTTGCCGATCGAGGTGCCGAGCGCGGTGATCAGCGTGCCGATCTCCTGGCTCGAAAGCATCTTGTCGAAGCGGGCGCGCTCGACGTTGAGAATCTTGCCGCGCAGCGGCAGGATGGCCTGGTTGGACCGGTCGCGGCCCTGCTTGGCCGAGCCGCCGGCCGAATCGCCCTCGACCAGAAAGAGTTCGGATTTCGCCGGATCGCGCTCCTGGCAATCAGCGAGCTTGCCGGGCAGCGAGGAGATGTCGAGCGCGCCCTTGCGGCGGGTCAGTTCGCGCGCCTTGCGGGCGGCTTCGCGCGCGGCGGCGGCCTCCACGACCTTGGAGACGACGGTGCGGGCCTCGGCGGGATGCTCCTCGAACCAGTCGGAAAGCGCCTGGTTGACGAGGCCCTCGACGGCGGGCCGCACCTCGGAGGAGACGAGCTTGTCCTTGGTCTGGGAGGAAAATTTCGGATCGGGCACCTTGACCGACAGGACGCAGGTCAGCCCCTCGCGGCAATCGTCGCCGGTCAGCGAGACCTTTTCCTTTTTCAGAATGCCGGACGAATCCGCATAGCCGGTCACCTGGCGGGTCAGCGCGCCGCGAAAGCCGGCAAGATGGGTGCCGCCATCGCGCTGGGGAATGTTGTTGGTGAAGCAGAGCACGTTCTCGTGGTAGGAATCGTTCCACCACAGCGCCACTTCCACCGTAATCCCGTCCTTCTCCGAATTGAGATAGATCGGCTCCTCGATCAGCGCATGGCGGTTGCGGTCGAGGTATTTGACGAAGGCCTGAAGCCCGCCCTCATAGAACAATTCTTCCGATAGGGGTTCGGCGCCGCGCCGGTCGGTCAGGATGATGCGGGTGCCGGAATTGAGGAAGGCCAGTTCGCGCAGCCGGTGTTCCAGCGTCTTGTAGTCGAACTCGACCATGGTGAAGGTTTCGGAGGAAGGCTTGAAGGTGACTTCCGTACCGGTCTCCTCGCTCGGGCATTGCCCGGTTACCTTGAGCGGCGCGTCGGCAACGCCATGGGTGAAGCTCATCTCGTGAACTTCGCCGTTCTGGCGGATCTTGAGCCTGAGCCAGACCGAGAGCGCGTTGACGACCGAAACGCCGACGCCGTGCAGGCCGCCCGACACCTTGTAGGAATTCTGGTCGAACTTGCCGCCGGCATGGAGCTGGGTCATGATGACCTCGGCGGCCGAAATCCCCTCGCCCTTGTGAATGCCGGTGGGAATGCCGCGGCCATTGTCGGTGACCGTCACCGAGCCGTCGGGATTGAGCGCCACCGTCACCCGGTCGGCATGGCCGGCCAGCACTTCGTCGATGCCGTTGTCGACGACCTCATAGACCATGTGGTGCAGGCCCGAACCGTCATCGGTGTCGCCGATATACATGCCGGGCCGCTTGCGCACCGCGTCGAGGCCCTTGAGGACCTTGATCGATTCGGCGCCATAGGCCGCCGGCGCCGGTGGTGTCCCAGCGGAGGCGCTGCCGCCTTCGGCGGACGGATTTTCGTCCGGCATTTCAGGTGTATCGGTCATGAAATTGTCTCTAGAGCCTTTCCCCGGGCGCTCGAATCGCGCTGTCTTCCCTGTTCAAGATATAGGCTTTTTGACCCCAAAAACCAACTTTCGAGGCGGCTTTTCCCCGCCTTGAGGGCGACCGCTTCGCTGGGCCGCAATTGCGCATCGCGGCCGATTTCGTGGTAGGCTCGCCGTACCCGCAGGAGGCCCTCTTGGACGCCCGTATCGAACCCTTCATCCCGCCGCATCCCGAGCCGCGCACCGTGCCGCCCTCGATGCTCGAAATCATCCGGGTGGTGTTGAGGAACCCGCTCGAATTGTGGGGCGTACCTTCCTACAGCGAGGATGCCATCAAGGTGAAGTTCCTCAACGAGCGCACGGTGATCGCCAACGACCCGGCGCTGATCAGACACGTGCTGGTCGATCATGCGAGCAACTACCGCATGGCGACGATCCGCCAGCTCATCCTCCGGCCGATCCTGCGCGACGGCTTGCTGACGGCGGAGGGGGAAACCTGGCGGCGCTCGCGCAAGGCGATGGCGCCGGTCTTCACGCCGAAGCACATTCACGGCTTCGCGCAATCCATGCTCGAGGTGACCGAGGCCTTCTGCGACCGCTATGGCGAAGATGGCAGCGTCCACGAGATCAGCCATGACATGACGGACCTGACCTTCCAGATCCTCGCCAGGACGCTGTTCAGCGGCGAAGTGGTGGCGGAAAGCGGCGATTTTGCCGATGACGTCAACCGTCTGCTGCACACGATGGGCCGCGTCGATCCGCTCGACCTCGTCAAGGCGCCGCGCTGGGTGCCGAGGCCGTTCCGCCTGCGCGGCCGCAAGGTGATGGCCAAATTCCGCGCGATCGTCCGCAACACCGCCGACCGGCGGCGGGCGCGGATGGCCGAAAATCCGCAAGCGGTGCCGGAGGATTTCCTGACGCTGCTGCTGCGCGCCGAGGGGCCCGACGGGCTGACGGGACAGGAGATCGAGGACAACATCATCACCTTCATCGGCGCCGGTCACGAGACCACTGCCCGGGCGCTTGGCTGGACGCTGTACTGCCTCGCCCATGCGCCGCGGGAGCGCGAAAGGGTTGAGGCGGAGATCGATGGCCTGTTCGGCGCCGGCAGACGGCCGCCGCCGCAGCAATGGCTGACGCTGCTGCCCAAGACGCGGGCGGCCTTCGAGGAGACAATGCGGCTCTATCCGCCGGCGCCGTCGATCAACCGGGCGGCGATCGAGGCGGACCGGTTCGGTGATCTGACGATCGAGAAGGATGTCACGGTGCTGATCATGCCGTGGACGCTGCACCGCCACCGCAAATTATGGGATCAGCCCAATGCCTTTATTCCCGCCCGCTTCTGGCCGGAAAACCGCGACAGAATAGACCGCTTCCAATACCTGCCTTTCGGCGCCGGTCCGCGCATCTGCATCGGCGCGAGCTTCGCCTTGCAGGAAGCGGTGATCGCGCTGGCCGTGCTGCTGCGCCGCTACCGCTTCGACATGGCGCCGGGCGCTCCGGTTCCCTGGCCGGTGCAGAAGCTGACCACCCAGCCCGAAGGCGGCATTCACATGGTGGTGCGGCGGCGGTAACCCGGCTTTGCCGCTAACCGGTCCCCGCCTATCCCCCAAGTCCTTCGAACAGCGCCGTCGAAAGGTATCGCTCGGCGAAGCTCGGAATGATCACCACCACATTCTTCCTGGCGAATTCCTTGCGTTTGCCGACCTTGATGGCGGCGGCGAGCGCAGCACCCGAGGAAATGCCCACCGGCACGCCTTCGAGCTTCGCCACCTCGCGCGCCATGGCGAAGGCCTCGTCATTGGTGATCTGAACGACCTCGTCGAATACCTTGACGTCGAGCACGCCGGGAACGAAGCCGGCGCCGATCCCCTGAATCTTGTGCGGGCCGGGATTACCGCCCGAAAGGATCGGCGAATCCTTCGGCTCGACCGCGACGATGTGCAGTTTCGGATTCTGCTTCTTCAGATACTTGCCGGCGCCGGTGATCGTGCCGCCGGTGCCGATGCCGGATACGAAGACATCGACCTTGCCCTTGGTATCGTTCCAGATTTCGGGGCCGGTGGTCTTGCGGTGGATTTCCGGATTGGCGGCATTTTCGAACTGCTGGGGAATGACCGCGTCCCTGGTCTTGGCGGCAAGTTCCTCGGCCGCGGCGATCGCGCCCTTCATGCCTTTCGGCCCTTCGGTGAGCACGAGTTCGGCCCCCAGCAGGGCAAACATCTTGCGGCGCTCGATCGACATGGTTTCCGGCATGGTGAGGATCAGGCGATAGCCCTTCTGGGCGGCGGCGAAGGCAAGCGCAATGCCGGTATTGCCCGAGGTCGGCTCGATCAGCACGCTCTTGCCCGGCTTGAGGATGCCCTTCTTCTCCATCACATTGATCATGTTGACGCCGATGCGGTCCTTGACCGAGGCGATCGGGTTGAAGAATTCGAGCTTGGC
>JAGRLT010000069.1 GCA_020441665.1 Nitratireductor sp. | reverse complement strand
GCGCCGATGAAGCAGTTGTCCTCGATGATGGTCGGGCCTGCCTGCATCGGCTCCAAAACGCCGCCAATGCCGACGCCGCCGGAAAGATGCACGTTCTTGCCGATCTGGGCACAGGAGCCGACCGTCGCCCAGCCGTCGACCATCGATCCCTCGTCCACATAGGCGCCGAGATTGACGAAGGAGGGCATCAGCACGACGTTCCTGCCGATATGGGCGCCCTGGCGGACGATCGAACCCGGCACGGCGCGGAAGCCCGCGGCACGAAACTGATTTTCGCCCCAGCCGGCGAATTTCGACGGCACCTTGTCCCACCAGGTGGCGCCGCCGGCGCCGCCGTCTATGACCGCCATGTCGTTGAGGCGGAAGGAGAGCAGCACGGCCTTTTTCAGCCATTGATGGACCACCCATTGGCCGTCCGCACCGCGAGAGGCAACCCGCGCCCTGCCGCTGTCGAGCAGGGCAAGTGCTGCTTCGACGGCTTCGCGAACTTCGCCCTGGGTCGTGATCGAAATGGCGTCGCGATTGTCAAAGGCGGCTTCGATGGTGGTTTCCAGTCCGGCGAGATCGCCCGCAGTGGCGGATGGGGCCATTTCCTAACTCCTGCTTGATCGGTCCGTGGCCGGCACCCTGCACGACCAGAATATGTTCGAATGTGATCGGGCCGCATTTGACGGCCAATTTCGCGACAGCTATGCGATTATTCGGCGCCGTTATCAAGGTTGATCCGCGACCTTGAGCAGCCCCCGGACGCCGAAATCCCGGCGCAGGCAAACCGCTTCGAAAGGCAATAGCGTTCATGGCAAATTCAATTCTGCAACAGCGCAGAGGACCGCTGGTCCGCTCGCCGGAGGACATCGAAAAGGCGCAGAAGGTTCCCGAAACGCCGCAGACCCGCGCGCCCGCCTACCGGCTTGCCTTCGACGACAAGGACTTTCTGTGCCGCGAGGAACTGCGCCCGGTGCGCCTGCAGCTCGAACTGCTGAAACCGGAAATGATCCTGTCGGAGCGCGGCATCGAATCGACCGTGGTGCTGTTCGGCGGCGCGCGCATTCCCGAACCCGGCAAGGAGGCTTGGGCGGCCAAGAACGAGATACAGAAGAAGAATCTCGAGGCCAATGCCCGCTATTACGACGAAGCACGGGAATTCGCGCGGCTTGCCTCGCTCTATTCCTCGACAACCTATCACAAGGAGATGGTGGTGTGCACCGGCGGTGGCCCCGGCGTGATGGAAGCGGGTTCGCGCGGCGCCGACGATGTCGACGCGCCGTCGATCGGCCTCAACATCGTCCTGCCGCACGAACAGGCGCCGAACGAATATGTGACGCCGGAATTATGCTTCAATTTCCACTACTTCGCTATTCGCAAGATGCATTTCCTGATGCGCGCCAAGGCGGTCGCGGTGTTTCCCGGCGGCTTCGGCACGATGGACGAGATGTTCGAGGCGCTGACGCTCATCCAGACCAAGCGGATGGAACCGGTCCCCTTCCTGCTGTTCGGCAAGGAGTTCTGGAATTCGATCATCAATTTCAGAGAACTGGCCGACCAGGGAACGATTTCGCCCGATGACCTCGATCTGTTTCATTTTGTCGATACCGCACAGGAGGGTTGGCGGCTGATCGCCGATCACTATGGCCTGAAACGGGATCTCATCTAGCGCAGCGGGTGCGGCATCCGGCAAGAAGAACGATTCGCCGGAAGGGCGGGCAAGCAGCCTTCCGGCATATTACGTAAGGTAAGATTGCCATGATTGAGTCCTATTTTGCGTGATTTTCGGCCTGTGAAACGTCCGCTAAACTTGTCCAGTTTCTGAAGAAATCCGGCTAACCACAGGAGTTAAAAAAGGAATAAAAAACGGTCACGATTTGTGACAAAATACACATTACAAACAAAGTTCCCGTCTTATCTTGGAGCCATCACGACCGGCCATTCATTACAGGTTTGTGATTTGCAAGAGACCGGAAATTCCGGCGGAATGAAAGACAGGAAGGAAAAGGCCATGGCCTCGCAGTTCTACATCAAGAGCAAGAAAGGATCCGCAACGTCTGCGGCACTGCTCTGTCGTTCTGCGATGGAGGCCCGCGCCCTTGACCTGGGTCCGCAGCCCTTCAACCGCGACGACACCGTGCTGGCCTTCGGCCGCCATGCCCGCATCCAGAACGGCCAGAAGCTGGCCGGAACCGGTGCGCTGGTGTTCGAAGGCGAAGTGCTGGAGCTGCCCGCCTGGAACTGACGCGACAACGCTCTTCCCATTTTCGATTTTTACCCCGGCCATAAAAAACCCGCCTTCGCGCACTGCAAAGGCAGGTTGATTGTTGGCGCAGCAGGGTGATCAGAAGACCTTGTAGCTCAGACCGAACCGCACCGTGTGGATGGAGGGGATCGCTTCGAGCAGACCGCCGGACTGGAAATCCTCGCCGTCATATTCGGCATAGCGGTATTCCACCTTGGCGGTAACCTTGTCGGAGAGCGCGGTCTCGATGCCGGCACCGGCCGTCCAGCCATGGGTATCCCAATCGTAATCGACGCCGGGAATGCTGGTGTCGAGCTCGAAATGCTGCCACGAGAAGCCCGCAAGACCGTAGATCAGCGTGTTGTCGTGAACTTCGTAGCCCAGGCGAGCAATCAGGTCGTAACCGTGATCGGCGGTAATCGAGGCGTCGAAGGGAGCGCCCGGAAGGTCCAGATCGGTGGAGATGCCGCCCCAGCGGTAATCGGCCTGAACACCGGCGATCCAGTTCGGCGCGAGCTGGAAATCATAGCCGATATTGACTTCGCCGAAGGCGCCTTCGCCGCCGATGCCGTTGAAGTTCGCAATGCCGCCAAGAATATCCAGTTCGTGGACGACCGCACCAAGCCCGCCCGCAACGCCGACTTTCAGGCCGGCGAAGTCATAGCTGACCGGCGCGAAGCTGGAAGCAGAGGTTGCGCCGCCGCCGAAACGGTAGCTGAGCGCGGTGTGGAAGGTGTGGGTGGAGGATTCGACATCGAGGAAGCTGCCGAGGCCGAAATTGCCGAGATCGTACTGACCATAGCGGTATTCGGATTTGAGCGTCCAGTTGCCGGCCAGCACGGTTTCAAGACCGCCGCCCAGCACATAGCCGTCCGCATCCCAGTCCATGCCGAAGCCGATATTGGTATCGAGATCGAAATGCTGATGCGAATAGCCGCCCAGAACATAGGCCAGCGTGTTGGGCGTTACGAGATAGCCCAGACGGCCGATGACGTCGTAGCCGTGATCCATCGTCACGTCGGCATCGAAGTTGATGGGGCCGGCATTGATGTCCAGGGTGGTCGCGATATTGCCGGCGCGGTAGGTTGCGAACACACCGGCGAGGATGCGCTCGGTGAGCAGCGCATCGTAACCGACGGTCAATTCGCCAAAGCTGCCTTCGCCGCCAATGCCGTTGAAGTCAAAGCCGGCGAAGGGCGGGATCTCGATTTCATGAACGATCGCGCCAATGCCGCCGCCGACGCCGACATAAAAACCGTTCCAGTTATATCCCGCAACTGTCGGGGCCTCGGTCAGGTCTGCTGCCGCCGCCGGCAGATACAGGCTGCTCGAAAGCAGCAAGGCAGACACAATCGAATGTGGGTTTTTCATGGATACTCCAATACGGTATTAATTTCCCTCGGCGCCCACCTTAACCATTCGTTGACGGCTGGCTATGACCGGAATGCAACAGTCTCGACTGAATTTTCGCAGCGCCGGCGCCTGCCGCAGAAGATGCGCGAACAAACCCCTCCTGCTCATGATAAAATAATATAAATAAATCAATTACTTATTTCTTTGATGGTGCCTTCATCGGGCAGTTTCGGGCGGTGAACGATGGTCACCAGCACGAAGGAAATAATCATCAGAAGATACCAGGCGCCCAGCTTGGCCGGCGAAACCATGGTCCAGCCATGCAACTGGGCGGGATAGAGCCAGGCTTTCGAGACGGTGCCGAGATTCTCGGCAAACCAGATGAACAGCGCCACCAGCCCGAATCCGAGCAGCAATGGCATCCTATGGGTGTACCGGAACACCCGGTAGTGCACGAAGCAGCGCCAGTAGAGCGCCGCAACGGCCACGAACAGCAGCCAGCGGAAATCCCAGATGAAATGGTGGCTGAAGAAGTTGAGATAGATCGCCGCGGCAAGCAGCAGCGTGTGCCAGTGGCGCGGATAATGGGTGTAGCGCATGTCGAAAAGGCGGCTGATGCGGGCAAGATAGCTGCCGACGGCGGCATACATGAAGCCGGAAAACAGCGGCACGCCGCCAATGCGGAACAGGTTTTCCTCCGGATAGATCCACGAGCCGGCATGGGTCTTGAAGACCTCCATCGCCGTGCCGACAAGGTGAAAGATCAGAATGACCTTCGCCTCGTCCCAGGTTTCGAGCCTGCCGAACACCATGGCGAGCTGGATGGCGAGAGCCGACAGAAACAGGAAATCGTAGCGCGCGAGCGGCGCCCCTTCGGGATAGGCAAGATGCGTGCCGATGATCAGCGCCAGCATCAGCCCGCCAAAGAGGCAGGCCCAGGCCTGTTTCAGGCCGAAGACGAGAAACTCGACCAGCGAGCCGTAAATGCCGCGCCGGGGCAGGGCATCGAGCAGGCGGTGCGCCTGCCCGTCGATAAGCTGTTCAAGCGAGGTGAACCGCTTCATTCAGGTGTGCCGGCCGGTCCGATCGCTTCGAGAACATCGGCCAGAAAATCATCGAGATGATCGGTGACGTGGTCGATATGGGGGTCGTCGGCGCCGGCGATCTCCCAGCTCTCCATGGAGCCGGTGTCGCGGCCACGCGGGACGACGAGCACCGTCCTCATGCCCAGTTCCTTCGGCACTTCGAGATTGCGCGGCATGTCCTCGAACATCGCCGCCTCTCCCGGATCCACCACATGGGCCTTCAGGAAGCGCTCATAGGGGCCGCGTTCGGGTTTGGGCTCGAAATCAGCGGCCACGATGTCGAACAGGCTGTCGAATATCGGCTCGATGCCGAGTGCCTTGAGGGTGTTTTCGGCGTGGCGCACATCGCCATTGGTGAAGATGTGCTTGCGGCCCGGCAGGGAGGCGATCAACTGCCCCAAGGCCGGATTGTAAGCCACCTGGCCGTAGTCGATATCGTGGACGAAGGCCAGAAAGGCATGGGGATCGACATCGTATTCCCGCATCAGCCCGTTCAGGGTCGTGCCGTGCCGGCGGTAGAGCTCTTTCTGCAATCTGCGCGCCGCATCCCGCTCAAGGCCGGTCAGCCTGGCGACATAATCGGTCATGCGCTGGTCGATCTGGCCGAACAGGTCGGTGTGGCGCGGATAGAGCGTGTTGTCGAGGTCGAAGACCCATTCTGCGACATGGCGGAATTCGTTCTGCATGCCTCCCTGTAATGCCGGTCGGGCGCTTTTGAAAGGGGCCCTCAATCACCCTGCGATCACGGCCGCAAAATCATGGTTAACAAAATCTTAGGGTTCACCCCCCAAATTCTCCCAGCCAAGGCGAAAGAGAATCTTCAGACTTCGGGCATAGCTTGCCGTTGCGGCAATCAGGGGAGCGTCGAGTGGATAGGAAACTGGCAGTTTATTCATTTCTGATCGGGACAGGCGCGTTGTTGGTCTGCCTTGTCATGTTCACCGCCTTCCTGCCCCTGCTGGGCGGCAGCTATGAGGCATCGGTGTTCGCCGGCAGCGTGCTGATCTGCTACGGCGTTGCCTCCCCCGTCGCCTATTTCCATCTCCGCCAGTCGGAAAGCCTGCGCGCGGCCGGCGAACAATTGTCCGATGTGCGCCACGAACTGGCATCCGCGCAGACCGACATCGTCGAGAAGCTGCGCACCGACGGCAGCGGCCTGCTGCGGCACGAATATTTCATGGAAGCGTTCGAACTGCAGGGCGCGGCCAATCCGGTCAACACGCTGCTGGTCATCGAAACCGACCATCTCAAGAACATTCGCGCGCAATACGGCGCGCTGACCTCCGATCGCGTGCTTTCCACCATCGGTCAGGAAATCATGAACTCGGTCCGTGCCCAGGACGTGGTCGGCCATATGGGCGGCGAGGAATTCGGCGTCTTCCTGCCCAATACCGATCGCAGCGATGCCTGTATCGTTGCAGAACGCATTCGCGGGCGCGTTGCGGAATTCGATTTCCGTCGCGACGGCGAATCGCCCCGCCTGCCGCTCAGCGTTTCGATCGGCGGCATTATTTCGGCGACCGAATCCGACCGTTCGCAAATGCTCGCCCTGGCCGACCGCAATCTTTCGTCCGCCAAACAGGCCGGCCGCAACCGTATCGTCGTCGGCAAACTGCGTCGCCGCGACGACATCAAGCCGATCGCCGCCTAGTCACCCGAATCCAAAGTTCGTCTCATTTGCCAGCACTCTCATAACGAACTTCGGATTCAATAGGGTGACTAGCAAATTTATGATTCTAGTGTGGTTTTTGAATTTGAAATACGCTTCGAAG
>JAGRLT010000068.1 GCA_020441665.1 Nitratireductor sp. | reverse complement strand
CGAATTTATCGGCAAGCATCGCTGACCGCGCCGGTTTGCGGCCATATCGACGCGCCCCTGGCGGGGCGCGTTTTTTTGTGTCGGCCGGGCTGGAAAAACTTTCGCAATTATCCGACAATCATCCTGTTTCTTGAACTCCCGGGCATGGTGTAAGACGGTAACGGGCCGGATGACCGCCCGCCCGTCAACTATTATCAAGTACCGGAAAGGTGGGTAGAATGAAAAAACGTACCGCAATCGTTACCGGCGGAACACGCGGCATCGGCCGGGGTATTTGCGAATTGCTCAAGGCCGAAGGCTATGACGTTGTTGCCGGCTATGCCGGCAATGAGGCTGCCGCGGCCAAGTTTACCGAGGATACCGGCATCGAAACCCATAAATGGGATGTCGGCGACTTCGACGCCTGTCAGGCCGCGATCGCCGCGATCTCCGAGACGCACGGCCATCCCACCGTCCTCGTCAACAATGCGGGGATTACCCGGGACACGACGCTCAAGCGGATGAGCTATGACGACTGGATGGCGGTGATCCAGACCAACCTCACCTCGGTCTTCAACATGTGCAAGGGGCTGTGGCCGCACATGCTGGAAGAACAGTTCGGCCGCATCGTCAACATTTCCTCGGTCAACGGCCAGGCCGGCCAGTATGGCCAGGTCAACTATTGCGCCGCCAAGGCCGGCGTCATCGGCATGACCAAGGCGCTCGCCCAGGAAGGCGCGAAATTCGGCATCACCGCCAATACGGTGGCGCCGGGCTATGTGGCGACCGACATGGTGGCCGCCGTGCCGCAGAACATTCTCGACAAGATCATCGCGACGATCCCCGTCGGCCGCCTCGGTGATTCCAGCGAAATCGCCCGCGCCGTCTGGTTCCTGTGCCGGGAGGATTCGAAGTTCATCACCGGCTCGACCATTTCGATCAATGGCGGCCAGCATATGTATTGAGGCCCTCGCAGCGAATGCCGCACCCCTGTGCAGGTCATAGGGGTGCGGTCCGTCTCCCCGCCGCCCCTTGGCCGTCCTCTTGCGCTTCAGGCGCGGCAGCCGGCGTGTTGCCCGCCGGTAGCGGGCGTCGTTTGCAGACATCGTTTACCCGCCGCCTTGCGGCGTTTCGCCGGCCGCATGGCGGCGCTTGATATCCGGCACGTGTGTTCCAAAGGACAAGTTGACTTGGCAGGGCCTTGGCTTATGAGCTTGCGCCGAAGGAATTTGCGTGGAACCGGCACCGATCACCCCATTGCCCGCCCGCCGATCAAGAGGAGAATGCGCCATGAACATGTCAGGAGAACAGCGGATCGAAGCCAGTATCACGCGTGTCTGGGAGGCGCTCAACGATCCTGAAATCCTCAAGGCCTCGATCCCCGGCTGCGAAGTGCTGGAAAAGAAATCCGATACCGAACTGGCGGCAACCGTAACGCTGAAGATCGGGCCGGTGAAAGCCAGGTTCAACGGCGAGGTGGAACTGACCAATCTCAACCCGCCCCATTCCTACACCATTGTCGGCGAGGGCAAGGGCGGCATTGCCGGCTTCGCCAAGGGCGGCGCCGATGTCGAACTGAAGGAGGATGGCGATGCGACCATCCTCGTCTATACGGCGAAGGCCGATGTCGGCGGCAAGATCGCCCAGCTCGGCAGCCGGCTGATCGATTCGACCTCGAAAAAACTCGCCGGCCAGTTCTTCCAGAAATTCGGCACCCTCGTCGAACAGGGTTAGAGCCTAAGCCGCCGCCATGCCGCTTTCCCAGCCCAGGATCGCCCGCTTGCGCGTCAGCCCCCAGTGATAGCCGGTAAGATCGCCCGATTTGCCGATGACCCGGTGGCAGGGGACGACGAAGGAGATCGGGTTGCGGCCCACGGCCCGACCCACGGCCCGGGGTGCCCTGGCACCGATCGTCTCGCCCAGCGAGGAATAGGTCGTTGCCTGGCCGAGCGGAATGTCTAGCAGGCCTTCCCAGACGCGGATCTCGAAATCGGTACCGATCAACACGACGCGCAGCGGATCGTCCCTGCGCCAGCGTTCGGGATCGAAACTGCGCGCTGCATAAGGCGCGGTGCGCGCCGGATCGCTGACATAGGCAGCCTTCGGCCAGCGCCCCATCATGTCGGCCAGCGCCGCCTGCTCTTCGCCGGGATCGGCAAAGGCAAGACCCGCCATGCCCTGTTCCGTCGCCATTACCAGGGCGCTGCCGAAGGGCGAGGGGTGAAACCCGTAGGCGATCTCAAGCCCCTCGCCTCGCGCCTTGTAGATGCCCGGCGACATGGCGGTATGGGTGACGAAAAGATCGTGCAGCCGCCCGGGCCCCGACAGGCCGAGCTCGTAGCTCGCATCGAGAATGGGCACGTCCTCGCTCAACAGGCGCTTGGCATGGTCGAGGGTTACCGCCTGCAGGAAGCCTTTCGGCGACAGCCCCGCCCAGCGGGTGAAGAGTTTCTGCAATTGCGTCGGCGAGCGGCCGACCGCGCCGGCGAGTTCTTCCAGCTCCGGCTGGTCGCGCCAGTTGAGGGAGATCAGTTCGATCACCCGGCGCACGGTCTGATAGTCGCTGTCGATGTCCTGATAGAGATAGGTCACGGGCTTGCTCCGTTGTGATGTGTCGCGAAGCTATCGCCTGCGGCACCTGCCCGCCACCCGATTCTTGCCCGCTCTCACCCCCGCGCCCGCGACAGCGCCCTTGCGAAGGCGGTGGCGAAACTGTCCCGGTCGGCCGGATTGAGAAAGCCGCCGATATCGACTTCCCGGTCCTTTTCCCGCAGCGCCATGCGGGTAATGCCGAATTCCTCGTGGCGCTCGACGATGAAGCGCAGCCAGAACGGGTTGAAGCGGTGGACCGTCGCGCGGCCCGAGGGCGCCACCTGGCGGAACTCGATCGCCTCGCGCCAGATGGCGATTTCCTCGAAGGCCCGCGCCGAGCGGTAATTCACCTTGAAGGCGATGTAGAGCAGCAGCACGTCGAGGCCGAAAAAGCCGAAGACCGGCCAGGCGCCGATGGTCAGGAAGACCATGCCCGAAACGAAACAGGACAGGCCGAACAGGATCATCAGGATCAGAAATCCGCGCCGGCCGAGCGACCGGTAGGGCGTCAGCCGCGCCGCGAATAACGGCTTTTCGCGCAAGGCGCGATCGGCCTGCCGGGTTCCATCAACAGGGTTCTGCATCTCTTCGCCATATGGCGGCGGATCGAGGCTTTTCTTTCGCGCCCGCCGCGGCCATGTTCTCCAACAGAATATAGAAACGGCATACGGATTGAAAAGACCATGGCGCAGGGTAGCGCAAAAAACCGCAAACCGGCGGCCGGCACGCGGGCCGGCGGCAAGCAGGCAGGCCGAAAGCGCCTGCCCCGCTCGCGCTACAATGCGGCGGAGATCGCCGAGATCTTTTCCCGTTTCCGCGCGCTCCGGCCCGAACCCCGGGGCGAGCTCTATCACACCAACCCCTATACGCTGGTCGTCGCCGTGGCGCTGTCGGCCCAGGCGACCGATGAGGGCGTCAACCGGGCGACGAAGCATCTCTTCGCCCTTGCCGATACGCCGGAAAAGATGCTGGCGCTCGGCGAGGAAAAGGTCCGCGACCAGATCAAGACCATCGGCCTGTTCCGCAACAAGGCGAAGAACGTCATCGCGCTTTCAAGAAAGCTGATCGAGGATTTCGGCGGCATGGTGCCGCGAACCCGCGACGAAATGGTGACCCTGCCGGGCGTCGGCCGCAAGACGGCCAATGTGGTGATGTCCATGGCCTTCGGCATCCCCACCATGGCGGTCGACACCCACATCCTGCGGCTCGGCAACCGGCTCGGCCTCGCGCCGGGCAAGACGCCCGACGAGGTCGAGGCGATCCTGATGAGGATCATCCCCGATGAATTCCTCTATCACGCCCATCACTGGCTGATCCTTCACGGCCGCTATACCTGCAAGGCGCGTCGGCCCGAATGCGAGGCCTGCATCATCGCCGATCTCTGCAAGTCGAAGGAAAAGACCTGCGACGTGCCGGCGCCGATCGTGGCGCTGCCGCAACAGCAATTGCCGGGGATGGAATGAGCGTCAGGTGCCCTGGCCGGTTTCGCGGTCCGGGCAGCGGCGCGCGATCGCCTTGTTGAGATGCACCATCAGGGCGGCGGCAAAGACCGGCGTCGCCAGGTTGAGCACCGGCACCGCCATGAAGCCGGCAATGACGAAGCCGGCCAGCAGGATATGGGTTGAATTGGCCCGCCGCAGGGCATTGGCCTCCGCTTCGCTGACAAAGCGCATGGCGGCGAACATGAAATATTCCCGGCCGAGCAGATAGCCGTTGACCAGAAAGAAGATCACCACATTGATGCCGGGCAGCAGCACCAGCAGCAGCGCGACCAGGTTGGCGACGATTACGAGCGCGGTAAAGCGGATCGAATAGAGCACGGCGGGCAGGGCGGGCGTGGCGACGCCCCGGCCATCCGCGCGGTAATGGACCTGCTCCACATGGTCGGCGACGTCATCGAGAAACAGCCCGGCGATCAGCGCGGTCACCGGCGCCAGCAGGAAACCGGCGCCGACCAGCAGCCCGGCGCTCATCAGCCAGAGCACGGCGGTGGTCACCCAGGGCCAGGGGCCGAGCACCGGGGCGAGAAAGGTCGAGAACGCCGCATCGAGGCCGATCCACGTGCCGATGAAGAGCAGGATGGTCAGGCCGACCGATTTCAGCAGCACCCGACGGAAGGCGGGCTGCAACAGTTCGGAAGCGGCGAGGCGGGCGGAAGCGATGACCATGATTAGCGTGTCCGGTGAAACGGTGCTTGCCAGATAGGGATGGTTTGCCGCCACCGCAAGCCGCCCGACACGCCGTCAAAGCCTTGCATTGCGCGGCGGCCTGTGGGAAAGCCCGCCACAAGCCCTTTCCTCGGGATTGTCCTTGGAGTTTCCATGACCGGACCGTTCGACGTACTCGCCATCGGCAATGCCATTGTCGACATCATCGCCCATGCCGAGGAGGATTTCCTGGTGACCGAGAAGATCATCAAGGGGGCGATGAACCTGATCGACGCCGACCGCGCCGAGCATCTTTATTCGGTGATGGGGCCGGCAACCGAGCAATCGGGCGGCAGCGCCGGCAATACGGCGGCGGGCATCGCCTCCTTCGGCGGCAGGACCGCCTATTTCGGCAAGGTGAGTCGCGATCATCTCGGCGAGATCTACCGCCATGACATGCGCGCCATCGGCGTTCATTTCGAGACCGAACCGCTTGCCGGCGAGCCGCCGACCGCCCGCTCGATGATTTTCGTCACGCCCGATGGCGAGCGCTCGATGAACACCTATCTGGGCTCCTGCGTCGAGCTCGGGCCGGAGGACATCGACGAGGCGGTGGTGGCTGCGTCGGCGATCACCTATTTCGAAGGCTATCTCTGGGACCCGCCGCGCGCCAAGGAGGCGATCCGAAAGGCGGCCGACGTCGCCCATGCCCACGGCCGCCGCATGGCGATGACGCTGTCCGATCCCTTCTGCGTCGACCGCTATCGCGCCGAATTCCTCGACCTGATGCGTTCGGGCACGGTCGACATCGTCTTCGCCAACGAGCATGAGGCCAAGGCGCTCTACCAGACCGGCGTCCTGGAGGAGGCGATCAACGCCATCCGTGCCGATTGCCAGATCGCGGCGGTGACCCGCAGCGAGAAGGGCTCGCTGACCGTGACCCGCGAGGAAACCCACAACATCGACGCGATCGCGATCGACAAGCTCGTCGACAGCACCGGCGCCGGCGATCTCTACGCGGCGGGCTTCCTGTACGGCCTGACCCATGGCCGTCCGCTGGCCGAATGCGCCCGCATTGGCGGCCTTGCCGCCTCCGAGGTCATCCAGCAGATCGGCCCGCGGCCCCATGCCGTCCTGTCCGACGTCCTGGCACAAAGCGGAATCTAGAGCCTCAGGCTCTAGATTCGTTCACGCAAAAAAGCCGGCCCAATGGACCGGCTCTCTTCATTTCGACGGCCACCGTGTCGATGGCTGATCGCTGCTACGCTCAGGCGCTGACGGCCTTGACCCGTTTGGCAAGGCGCGAAACCTTGCGGGCAGCGGTGTTCTTTTTCAGGATGCCCTTGCTGACGGCCTTCATGATTTCGGGCTCTGCCGCCTTGAAGGCGGTGCTTGCGGCTTCCTTGTCGCCGGAGGCGATGGCTTCCTCGGCCTTGCGCACGAAGGTGCGCATGCGCGAACGGTTGGCCTTGTTGACTTCGGTGCGGGCAGCCAGTTTGCGGACCGCTTTCTTCGCTGAGGCAGTGTTCGCCATGATCAGCCTTTCTGAATAGGTATAAGGTTCCGTGTGTCGGTTTCGCCCGCTTGCGGTCCTGTCCGGCTTTCCGGACCGGCCGTTGGCTTGACGCAATCGCCAGCCAGACAGCAAACAAAACAAGGCGGCTCACATCTTCCGATAGGAGCCGCCGGAATTTTGTCGGGCTTATAGGAGGGAATCCGCCGGAAAGTCAACGCTTGAGCGGTAAATTTCCGATTCTTGCCGACACCTTCTCAGCGCTGGCACCGCGTGCAATAGAAGGTCGAGCGCCCCGACTGGACGATGCGGCGGATCGTGCCGCCGCATTCGGGCCTCGGACAGGCCTCCCCTTCCCGGTCATAGACGCTGAAGGAATGCTGGAAATAGCCCAGTTCGCCATTCGCCTGGCGGTGATCGCGCAGCGAAGAGCCGCCCGCTTCGATCGCCCTTGCAATGACATTGCGGATCACATCGGCCAGCGGCTCCAGCCGCGCCCCCGGCAGCCCGCTCCGGGTCACCAGGCTTCCGGCAAGGAGCTTCGGCGACAGGCCGGCGCCGTGCAGCGCCTCGCAGACATAGATATTGCCGAGCCCGGCAATCAGTTTCTGGTCGAGCAATGCGGCCTTGAGTGGCGTGCGCTTGCCGGCAAAGCGCTTCGCGAGATAGGCCGTCGAAAGCGCGTTGCCGACCGGCTCGATGCCCAGTTCGGCGAAAAACCGATGGTTCTCGAAATCGGCCCGCGCCACCAGATCCATGAAGCCGAAGCGGCGCGGATCGTTATAGACCACCCGCACCGGGCCGTATTGCGGATGGGCTAGATCGAACACCACGTGATCGTGGGCGGCGAGTTTCGAGCGGTCATGGTGAAAGATGCCGGGCATGCGGCTTTCTTCGCCGGCCTCGATGCGGAACGAGCCCGACATGCCGAGATGCATCACCGCCACCATGCCGCTATCGAGATCGGCGGTGAGGTACTTCGCCCGCCTGCCCATGGCGGTGACGGTGCGGCCGGTCAGCCGCTCGGCGAACTGTGCGGGAAAGGGAAAGCGCAGATCGCCCCGGTTGAGCGTCACGGTTTCGATCCGCGCGCCCTCCATGGCCGGTTGCAGCCCGCGGCGCACGGTTTCGACCTCGGGAAGCTCAGGCATGACCATACTCCGCGTTTCGCAGCCTGCGGGAAGCTGCCGCATGTATTTCGCGACCCGTTGCTTTAGCGTGGGCCCTAGCTTGGCGCGTTAACCGCAACAGCGAATTCCTCCTCTTGAGCAGGCTGGATTCCCGGCTGCTGATGTACCATAAGGCCCAGATATCATAAGGCCAGGCGCCCGCGCGCGGCCGCAACCGGAATCCACCATGGCAACTCCCAACAGCAACGCCGACAACAAATCAAGGACGAAAACCGCCGAGGCGCTTTCGGAGAGCTTCGGCTATGCCGAGGTCGGCAGCGGCGACAAGCAGCCGCTGGTCGACGCGGTGTTTCACAAGGTTGCCAGGCGCTACGATCTGATGAACGACCTGATGTCGGCGGGCCTGCACCGCGCCTGGAAGGATGCCATGGTCCAGCGCCTTGCGCCGCCGAGACGGCCGGCCGGCAGCTGGCGCTCGCTCGATGTGGCGGGCGGCACCGGCGACATTGCCTTCGGCATTATCGAAGCCTCGAACCGCGCGGTGCACACCACCGTGCTCGACATCAACGCTTCCATGCTGGAGGTCGGCCGCAAGCGGGCCGAGCAGCGCCGGCTCGAGGACCATGTCGATTTCGTCGAGGCCGATGCGCAGCAGCTGCCCTTCGGGGACGGCATCTTCGACGCCTATACGATCGCCTTTGGCATCCGCAACGTGCCGCGCATCGACAGGGCGCTGTCGGAAGCCCACAGGGTCCTCAAGCGCGGCGGCCGCTTCCTGTGCCTTGAATTTTCCGAGGTCGAGGTGCCGGTTCTCGACCGGCTCTACGACCAGTGGTCGATGCGGGTGATCCCCGAAATCGGCCGCGCCGTCACCGGCGATGCCGATCCCTATCGCTATCTCGTCGAATCGGTGCGCAAGTTCCCGGCCCAGCGCGACTTCGCCGCGATGATCTCCGCTGCCGGTTTTGCCCGTGTCGAGTGGAGCGATTTCACCGGCGGTATCGCGGCGCTGCATTCCGGCTGGAAGCTGTAGGGCCGGCCGGGTTCATGGGCACGCTGACCAACCTCCTCTCGCTTGCCCGTGCCGGCTATGTGCTGGCGCGCGAGGGCGTGATTTCGGCCCTGCCCTCCGATCCCCTGCCGCCGCCGGCGCGCTTGGGCCAGAAACTGGCAGGGCTCGTCCGCCGCCGCCGCGGCAAGGAGCGGGCGCGGTCGGAAAAGCTGTCGATCGCGCTCAACCGGCTCGGCCCCTCCTGGGTAAAGCTCGGCCAGTTCCTGGCGACCCGGCCCGATGTGGTCGGCGCCGAAATCGCCGGCGATCTCGAATTGCTGCAGGACCGCATGCAGCCCTTCGGCCGCGCCGAGGCGATCCGGCAGGTGGAAGAATCTCTCGGGCGGCCGCTGGAGGCGATGTTTTCCGATTTCTCCGAACCCGTCGCCGCCGCTTCCGTCGCCCAGGTGCACAGGGCGGTGCGCAAGCGCGACGGGATTGTGGTCGCCGTCAAGGTGATCCGCCCCGGCGTGCGCCGCCGCTTCCGCCACGATCTCGAAACCTTCTATACGATCGCCCGGCTGCAGGAAAAGCACGTGCCCGCCGCGCGCCGCCTGCGCCCCGTCGCGGTCACCGACACCCTGGCGCAATCGGCCCGCATCGAGATGGATCTGCGCCTTGAGGCGGCCGCCTTCTCCGAGCTTGGCGAGAACACGAAAGACGATCCGGGTTTCCGGGTGCCGCAGGTCGACTGGGAACTGTCGGGTCGCGACTGCGTCACCATGGAGTGGATCGGCGGCATCAAACTGTCCGATGTGGCCGCGATCCGCGCCGCCGGCCACGATCTCGAGGCGCTGGCGGCGGCGATCGTGCAGTCCTTCCTGCGCCATACCCTGCGCGACGGTTTCTTTCATGCCGACATGCATCCCGGCAATCTCTTTGTCGATGAGAAGGGCGATATCGTCGCCGTCGATCTCGGCATTTGCGGCCGTCTCGGCCGCAAGGAGCGCCGCTTCCTGGCCGAAATCCTGTACGGCTTCATCACCCGCGACTATCTGCGCGTCGCCCAGGTCCATTTCGAGGCCGGTTATGTACCGGCCCATCACGATGTGACGAGCTTCGCCCAGGCGATCCGCGCCATCGGCGAGCCGATCCACGGCCAGTCGGCCGAAACCATCTCCATGGCGAAACTGCTCACCCTGCTGTTCGAGGTGACCGAGCTTTTCGACATGCAGACAAGGCCGGAACTGCTGCTGCTGCAAAAGACCATGGTCGTCGTCGAGGGGGTGGCGCGTACGCTCGATCCCCATTTCAACATGTGGAAGACGGCGGAGCCCGTGGTCGGCGACTGGATCCGCCGCAATCTCGGGCCCGCCGGCATCGCCGCCGATGCCCGTGACGGCGTCATGGCCGGACTGCATCTGATGCGGCAATTGCCGGAGCTCGCTGCCCGCGCCGAAGCCCTGTCGAAGGACATCACGGAAGCCGGAGAGAAGGGTTTCCGCCTGTCGCCCGAAACCATTGAGCAGATCGGCCGGGCGGAAGCGCGCCATTCCCGCTGGGGCCATGCCGCGCTCTGGGTCATTGCTCTGCTGCTGGCGATCTGGGTATTTTCAGGCTGAGTTCGCTTCTGTTTGCCGGCTGGTTGTTTGACAGCGTTGACAGCAATGCCTACATTGCTGTCAGATTTTGGAGGCGGGCATGGCGACCCTGACAATTCGAAATCTCGATGAAGACGTGAAGCGGGAAATCCGCAAGGCCGCGGCCGAACGCGGTGTCTCCATGGAGCAGGAAGTACGGGACCGGCTGGCCGCAGCATTTGGCAAGGTTCGAAAATCCAGACCGACAGTTGAGGAGGTGCTCCGCAAGTTCGGCAGAATGCCGAAGAAAGCCTTCGACCTCAGGCAGGTGACGGATGAAATGTGGCAAGAGGGTTTGAAGTGACGGCGCTTGCCGTGGACACGTCGGCTATTATTGCCGTTATGAACGACGAGCCCGATGCAACCAGTATCCTCGAATGTGCTCTTTCTGCCGAAACCCTGTTTATCAGCGCTGCTACCGTACATGAATGCAATTGCGTGCTTGTAGGCAGAAGAGATCCGAGTGATCCGGGTCTGGAGGAATTCCTCGCCACTCTGGGTTTCAGGGTAATACCTTTTGATATGGATCAGGCCTCATTGGCCAAGGCCGCCTACCAGATTTACGGCAAGGGGTCGGGCCATCCTGCCGGCCTCAATATGGGCGATTGCTTCTCCTATGCCCTGGCGAAAAGCCGTGATCTGCCACTGTTATATAAGGGTGGAGATTTTGCGGAAACCGATGTTGCGGCTGCTCTCGAAGCCAAATGATTGCGGTGCAATCACATAGTTGCAATCAATGAAATCATATGCCACAGTGGCGCCATGGCAAGCATCACCATACGCAATCTCGACGAATCCGCCAAGCAGGCCCTGCGCCGCCGCGCCGCCGGCAATGGCCGCAGCATGGAAGAGGAGGCGCGGCTTCTGCTGGCCGGGCTGGCGGAGCTGGATGTCCCACCGGCCGCAGCCGCAGAGTCGGTTCAGCCTGAGAGGGTGTCAACGGCGCCTCCGGCAATTGCCGGCTTTCCCGCCGCCGGAAAGCGCGTCCTGTTGATCCTTGGCGGCGGGATTGCCGCCTATAAATGCCTCGATCTCATCCGCCGGCTGCGCGAGCGCGGCGTCGCGGTGCGTCCGGTCATGACGGCGGCGGCAGGGGAGTTCATCACGCCGCTTTCCGTCGGCGCGCTGGCCGCGGACCGGGTTTTCACCGATCTGTTCGATCGCGAGGACGAGCAGGATGTCGGCCATATCCGCCTGGCGCGCGATTGCGACATGATCGTCGTGGCGCCGGCCACCGCCGACCTGATGGCGAAGATGGCAAACGGCCTTGCCAATGATCTGGCCTCCGCGGTTCTGCTCGCCACCCGCCGCCCGGTGCTGGTTGCGCCCGCCATGAACCCGGCCATGTGGGCGCACCGGGCGACGCAGCGCAATGTCGAAACGTTAAGACGCGACGGCATTCATTTCATCGGGCCGATGGAAGGCGAAATGGCCGAAAGCCGCGAGGCCGGCAGGGGCCGCATGGCCGAACCGCTCGAGATCGTCGAGCGCATTGGTGAACTGCTCGACACACGGCCGAAACCGCTCAGGGGCAGGCGGGCGATCGTCACCTCCGGCCCTACCCATGAGCCGATCGACCCGGTGCGCTACATCGCCAACCGCTCCTCCGGCAAGCAGGGGCATGCCATCGCCGCCGCCCTGGCCGATCTCGGCGCCGAGGTCATCCTCGTTTCGGGACCGGTCGCGATCCCCGATCCCAGGGGCTGTGAAACCGTGCATGTGGAAAGCGCGCGCGAAATGCAGCGCATGGTCGAGGCGGCGCTGCCGGCCGATATCGCGGTCATGGTGGCTGCCGTCGCCGATTGGCGCAGCAAGGCAGAGGCCACGGAAAAGATGAAGAAGGAGGGCGGCAAGGGTCCCTCCCATCTCGAACTCACCGAAAACCCCGATATTCTCAAAGGGCTCGGCCACCATGTCCGCCGCCCCGGCCTGCTGATCGGCTTTGCAGCGGAGACCGAGAAGATCGTCGAACACGCCCGCGCCAAGCTCGACCGCAAGAAGGCCGACTGGATCGTTGCCAACGATGTCTCGCCCGACAGCGGCATCGGCGAAAAGGCCGGCGGGGTGATGGGCGGCGACCGCAACCGGGTGCGCATCCTGAGCCGCGACGGTGTCGAGGAATGGCCCGAAATGGGCAAGCGGGAAGTCGCCCGCCGCCTTGCCGCGCGCATTGCCGAGACCCTTGCGCGGCAGGCCGCGAAGGCCTGACCGCCGCCGGTGGGTCGGCCTGTTCAGTTGCCGCGATTGTGGGTGCGTTCGTAGAGGCCGCGCACCAGGCGGCTGGCCGTCTTTTCGAACAGCGCCGGGATCAGCGCATGGACCAGCGCGGCAAAAGCGGCCGCGAACAGGACCAGCGAAAACCTTCCGGCGAATTTGGCGTGCTCGAAATAGGTTTCGTCGACGGAAGCCGGGTGATCGGTGAAAAGGCGGTTGATGACGGGCATGGCGCTTCCTCCGGTTGGGCAATTGCCGGTAAACCTATCCCGGAGCGCTGGAGATGAAATACCTTTTTGTCGCTTGAAGCGTTCCAGAAATGGGATAATATCCCGTAAATGATATCCATTAACGAATTCGATCTCAAAATTCTCCGCGAGCTGCAGCGCGACGCCACGCTGACCGCCGATCTGCTCGCCGAAAGGGTGGCGCTTTCCCGCAATGCCTGCTGGCGCCGCATGAAGCGGCTGGAGGAGGAGGGCTATATCCGCCGCAAGGTGGCGCTGGTCGATGCCGAGAAGGCCGGCCTCGGCCTGATGGCGATCATCATGGTGCGCACCGCGAACCATGACCAGGACTGGCTCGCCCGGTTTCATGCCGCCGTTTCCACCATGCCGGAAATCACCGCCGCCTTCCGCATGTCCGGCGATCTCGATTACGTGCTCCATGCCCGGGTCGCCGATGTGAAGGATTACGACCGCCTCTATCAGCGGCTGATCGCGAAAGTCCCGCTTACCGATGTCTCGGCCTCCTTTGTCATGGAGGAGATCAAGCAGACGGTTGAACTGCCGCTCGATCTGATGCAGATGCGGCGCCAGGCCCGCCTGATGCGGGCGGAATAGGATGGAAGGCAAGGGGGCGGGATCGATGGCGCAGCAGCAGGTGACGGTCAGGGTGGTTCGCCTGCCCCATGGCGAGGGCCTCGATCTTCCCGCCTATGAGACGGAAGGCAGCGCCGGCATGGATCTGCGCGCCGCCTTCGGTGAACCGGTCGTGCTCGAGCCGGACCGGCGCCTGCTCGTTCCGACCGGCATGATCTTCGAAATTCCGCCGGGCTTCGAAGCACAGATCCGTCCGCGCTCAGGCCTTGCCTACAAGCACGGCCTTACCTGTCTCAACACGCCCGGCACGATCGACAGCGACTATCGCGGCGAGGTGATGGTGCTGCTGGTCAATCTCGGGCAGGCCGCGTTCACCATCGAGCGCGGCATGCGCATCGCCCAGATGATCGTGGCGCCGGTAACCCGCGCCGTGCTCGAGGAAGTGTCCCTTGCCGGTGAGACCGAACGCGGCAGCGGCGGCTTCGGCTCGACGGGAAGCTGAACCCGCTTGCCAGCACGGCGGCTTTACGGCATCACGGCATCCGGTTTTTCTGAAAACGGCGGAGCCGCACCATGAACCTGACCGCCTTCCTCGCCTATGCCCTTGCTCTCGGGATCGCCGCCGCCATCCCCGGCCCGGGCGTTGCGGCGCTGGTCGGCAGGGCGCTCGGCAGCGGCCTGACGCGCTCGCTTCCCATGCTGCTCGGTCTTGCCGTGGGGGATGTCGTCTACCTGACGCTCGCCATTGCAGGGCTCGCCTTCATCGCCAAGGCATTCTCTACCGTCTTCTTCATCGTCAAGCTGGCGGGCGCTGCCTACCTTCTTTGGCTGGCCTGGCGCTTCTGGACGCGGGGAATTGCCATTCACGAGGTCGCAAGGTCCGCCGGCAGGCGCGACGGCCTCGCCTCGTTTCTCGCCGGCCTTGCGGTCACCCTCGGCAATCCCAAGACCATCGTCTTCTAGAGCGTGTCTTGTTTAGCTGGAAGCAGTTTGAATGGATGGATTTTTCGCTCCTGACCCATGAAACCCTTGGGAGAACACCGCAGCAGGATGTTTACCCATCCTGCGAGGATTTCGACGACGACAGGGCGGAAAAGACGCCACAGCAGGGAGTTCAAGCATTTGAAAACCCTGCCTTTTCTGCAATCGTCTGAACTGGGTTCTTTGGCCTTCGGCCATGGGTGTTCTTTGGGTCGCGAAAAGCTAACAGTGCTCACACTGCGTCGCTTTTCCCTCCCCTATGGTTTTGGGGCCGAAGACCAAACTCCCTGCGTTCAAACGATTCCATCTAAGCAAGACACGCTCTATATGGCGATCCTGCCTGCGGTAATGGATCTGGGTGCGGTGACATTGGCCGGTTACGGCGTACTGGTAGTGCTGACCTTTGCGGTCCTTTTCGCGGTGCTGCTGCCCTATATCGCGCTTGCCGCCAAGGCCCGGCTGTTCTTCACCGACCCACGCGCCTTGCGGCGGCTCAACCGTATGGCGGCGGTCGCGATGACCGGCGCGGCGGGCTGGATCGTCGCCCGGGGGTGACGGGCTTCGACGGACGCGATCCCCTGCGATTGCGCCAATCCGTCCCCGCCAGCGGCACGGCAATAGAAAAAATCTTCTCCTTCGCGCCTTTCCGGCGGTACAGGTCTCTGGAAACCGGTCGCAAGCCGTGATCTACTCCGCGCAACCTTATTGAGGAGTAGTTCCATGGCAAAGACGCCCGGCCGCGGCCGTATTTTCAAAGACATCACCGACACGATCGGCGACACGCCCATCGTCCGCCTCGACAAGCTGGCAAAGAAGCATGGCGTACAGGCCAACCTGCTCGCCAAGCTGGAGTTCTTCAACCCGATCGCCTCGGTCAAGGACCGCATCGGCGTCGCCATGCTCGAATCCATGGAGAAGAAGGGCATCCTCAAGCCCGGCAAGAGCGTGCTGATCGAACCCACTTCGGGCAATACTGGCATCGCGCTCGCCTTCGCCGCCGCCCAGAAAGGCTATCGGCTGATCCTTACCATGCCGGAAACCATGTCCGTCGAGCGCCGCAAGATGCTGGCGCTGCTGGGCGCGGAACTGGTGCTTACCGAAGGCCCCAAGGGCATGAAGGGGGCGATTGCCGCCGCCGGGGAACTGGCCGAGAAAACCCCGAATGCAGTCAT
>JAGRLT010000067.1 GCA_020441665.1 Nitratireductor sp. | reverse complement strand
TCGTCCATCACCTATAACCCGGTGCGCGCCTGCTTCTCCGACATCTTCAACATTCAGCCCGATCTCGACTTGGGTCCAGCCGAGCCGACGCCTTGGGACGTGATCGAGGCCGAGTTGCGCAAGCGCAGCCGGTCGGACGATGAGTTCACCTTCAACCGGCGCGTTGCATTGGGCTTGCACGACTTTGCGTCGTCTGGCCGGGTCTATGGGCGGAAGCAGGAGTTCTTCCCGCTGTCGATGGGCATGGGACAGAAGATCACCCTCTGGCTGTCCATGATCCTCGCCATCGACGAGCAGGCAAGCGCGCTGTTCATCGAACCGCGCCGCACCAGAGGCTTGACCGCTGAGGGGCGCCGGTTCGCCTTCTCGATGATGCACGAGCGCATCCGGGCGGCTGACGAGGACTTTGCCGACGTGCGCTTGACCATCGTCCAGTTTGGCGACCCGTCAGATGATCGGCGCGCAGTCAGGCTTCACACGGACGAGGGCGTCGAACTCTACTCCCGCGAGGAATTGGAGCAGATGGTGGCTTCGACCTATGAGATGTGGCGCGAGGTGCTGGAAGAACGCGAGCGGAAGGCGCGCGGTCGTGCGACGGGGACCGGCCCGCTGATCTGATGCGGTCTTGCAACATCCTTGCAACGCAGCAGACGGCCTAGAGAAAATACCGAGTTATCAAGGCGGTTGGCGTCCAGCCCCTGTCATTCGTAATGCGGAGGTCGTCAGTTCGAGTCTGACAAGCGGCACCATTCCCTTATCGCTCGCAAACGGCTTCGCCGCGCTCCGCATCGCCGGCGATCGGGTGCTTTACGCCCGCCGACAAACCCATTAAATCTGGGCGATGTTTGACAAAATCAGAGCCTTGCTGCACACGCCGGCCGAGGCCGGGTCCGAGGCGCCGGCCGACGAGCTCCATCTCGCCGAGGCGGCGCTGATGTTTCACGTCATCGCCGCCGACGGCATGGTTCGGCAGACCGAAATCGCCCGGATGCGCGAGGTGCTGTGCGAACGCTACGGCCTGTCGGAAGCCGAGTTCGGCAAGCTGCTCGCATCCGCCCGCGACGCCGAGCGCGAGGCGGTCGATCTCTATCGCTTCACCTCCCTGCTCAACAAGCATTACGACCGCGACCAGCGCATCGCGGTGATCGAACGGCTGTGGGAGATGGCCTTTGCCGATGGCGAGATGCACGAGTTCGAGGACAATGTAGTGTGGCGCGCCTCGCAATTGCTCAATGTGGAGGCGCCCGACCGGATCGCCATGAAGCAGAAGGTTCGCGAGCGGGTCCATGCCGCGGATGAAGAGAGCGGGGAATAGCGCCGATGCCGAACCCACCGAGCGAAGGCGCCGGCGCGATTCGCAACGGGCGCGGCGCGCTGACCGTATCGAAGCCGGGGCGGCCGAAAGTCCTCATGGTGCTGCATCAGGAACATTCCTCCACCGGCCGGCTCGGCATGATGCTCGAGGCGATGGGCTATGATCTCGATATCCGCCGTCCGCCGATGGGCGACCCGCTGCCGGAGACGCTTGGCGGCCATGCCGGTTCGGTGATTTTCGGCGGGCCGATGAGCGCCAACGACAATGAGGAATTCGTCAGGCGCGAGATCGACTGGATTTCGGTGCCGCTCAAGGAAGAGAAGCCGTTTTTCGGCATCTGCCTCGGAGCCCAGATGCTCGCCAAGCAATTGGGTGGTTCGGTGAGGGCCCATGCGCGGGAATTCGCCGAGATCGGCTACTATCCGCTGCAGCCGACGGAAGCCGGCCGCGACCTGATGGACTGGCCCGGCATGGTCTATCAGTGGCATCGCGAGGGTTTCAGCCTGCCGGCGGGCGCGGAGCTGCTGGCGAAAGGCCATGAATATGAGAACCAGGCCATGCGCGTCGGCGGCAATGCCTATGGGGTGCAGTTTCATGCCGAGCTGACCTTCGCCATGCTCTATCGCTGGACGGTGCGGGCCGAACACCGCTTCGCGCTCAACGGCGCCCAGCCGCGGCACGCCCATATCGCGGGCCGGCTGCAATACGATGCGGCGGTGCGGCGATGGCTGCAGGATTTTCTCGACCACTGGATCGGCCCGGCGTCAGCCCAGCCGGCCTGAGGCGTCAGACGATTCCGGTGGCCGGAACAGCGCTCGTCCCTTGAACAAACGGCCTTCGCCGTCTATCTGGAGCGAAACCGGAGACAAGCCTTCATGATCGCCCTTTTTCTCGTCCTCGACACGGTGCTGGAAACCTACAAGTGGGTTCTCATCGTGAGTGTCATCTTCTCCTGGCTGTATGCGTTCAACATCGTCAATCCGGGCAACCAGGTGGTCGGCACGATCGGAAGCATTCTCTATCAGCTGACCGAGCCGGTCCTGCGGCCGATCCGCCGCTTCCTGCCGGATCTCGGCGCCATCGACATCTCCCCGATCATTCTGTTTTTGATCATCTATTTCCTGCAGCTCATCATCCGCATCAACATCATTCCGGCTCTGGCGTTCTAGGAAAAGGTGCCGCCATGGTTGTCAGCCTCGATCTCTCCGACCCCGCGACGCGGCCGCAGGCGCAGGGCGTGGCGAGGGCCATGGAAAAGCCGACGCTGATCGGATTGACGCGCGGCGAACTGGCCGGCGCGCTGACACAGGCCGGCATCGTTCAGGACAGACAGGCGCGCATGCGCGCCGCACAGATCTGGCACTGGCTCTACATTCGCGGCGTTTCCGACTTCGCAGCCATGACCAATATCGGCAAGGAATTGCGCGCAGCACTGGCAGTGCATTTCTCGATTGCCCGGCCGGAGATCGTCGAGGAGCAGGTTTCCGGCGACGGTACGCGCAAATGGCTGCTGCGCTTTCCGCCGCGCGGTGCCGGCAGGCCGGTGGAAGTTGAAACCGTCTATATTCCCGAGGAGGGGCGCGGCACGCTGTGCATCTCCTCGCAGGTCGGCTGCACGTTGACCTGTTCCTTCTGCCATACGGGCACGCAGAAGCTGGTGCGCAATCTGACGGCGGAGGAAATCCTGTCGCAATTGCTCATCGCGCGCGACCGGCTGGGCGATTTTCCCGATGCCGACACGCCGCAAGGGGCCATCGTGCCGCTGGAAGGCCGCAAGGTCTCCAACATCGTGATGATGGGGATGGGCGAGCCGCTGTACAATTTCGACCATGTCAAACAGGCGCTGCTGATCGCTTCGGATGGCGACGGGCTGGCGCTGTCGAAACGGCGCATCACCCTGTCGACCTCGGGCGTCGTGCCGAACATTCAGCGCACCGGCGAGGAGATCGGCTGCATGCTGGCGATTTCGCTCCATGCGGTGCGCGACGAACTGCGCGACGAACTGGTGCCGGTCAACAAGAAATATCCGCTGGCCGAGCTGCTCGATGCCTGCCGCGCCTATCCGGGTCTGTCGAATGCCAGGCGCATCACCTTCGAATATGTGATGCTGAAGGGCGTCAATGACAGTCTTGCCGATGCCAGGGAACTGGTGCGGCTGCTGAAAGGCATCCCGGCCAAGATCAACCTGATCCCGTTCAATCCCTGGCCGGGCTCCGCCTATCGGTGCTCCGACTGGGAGACGATCGAGGCCTTCGCCGATTTCATCAATGCCAATGGCTATGCCTCGCCCATCCGCACCCCGCGCGGACGCGATATTCTGGCTGCCTGCGGCCAGCTCAAAAGCGAGTCGGAGCGCCTGCGCAAGACCGAGCGCCTCGCGCTGGAGGCGATGATGATCGCCGGCCACGGGGAATAGAAATGCCGCGTCTTCGAGCAGCGGCGGTCCTGATCGCGAAACTGCTCGTCGGCTGCCCGCTTGCGGTGATCGTCAGCGCCCTCACCGTCGTCGTGGTGAAAACCGCGCCGACCGTCCTGCCGGACCAGGGACGCTGCGGCATTCTCCTTGCCAATGCGAAAAATCCTATCCACCAAACCGATCCAGTATCCGCTGGAAAGGCTCCAGGTGGCATGATCACCGCCATGACCGCGTGGTCGGGCTATCTTCTCACCCTGCTATTGGCCCTGTCCGGCCGGTCGCGGCCCGGCCATAAGGGGTTTGCGCCTGCCGGTCTCCTGACCGCGATACAGGCCGTGCTGCTCCACTGCCTGTCGCAGATCGCCGACGGCTTCAGCGCGTTTCTGCAAATGCTGAGCATCTTCTTCGAGGGGCAGTTGTGGCGTGCCATCCTGCCGGGCGGGCTTGCCGGCAGCTATGCCTGTGGCAGGCCGCACTTCCGATTGTTCGCACAAGGAAACGTCTGATGCAGTTTGCCGGCCATCTGATCGTCCGCCTGCTGGTGATTTTTCTCGGCCTTTTCGTCGCGGTGATCGCGGCCAGCCTGTTCATGACCTTCGGGCTGCTTGCCGGTGCGCTGTCGGACTTCTTCGCCGAGCTCTACTGGCTGCTGACGGGTACGGTGCAGACCGATCCCCATGCCCATCCGGCCGATGCCTCGCCCCTGGTCCTTCTGATCGTCCTGCTGGTCGGTCTGTTTTCCAGCATTCACGTGCTGATCGTCTCGGCGCTGCCCGTCCTGCTGGCGATCGCCGTCGCGGAGTTCATGCGCTGGCGCGGCCTGACGATCAATCTGGTGCTGGCCGGCGGCGTGGCGCTGGCGGCGGGGCTTGGCGCGCATCCCGGCGGCGGGCTGCCCTCGCAGGGAACGCTGGTCGTCCTGCTGGCAACCGGCTTTGTCGGTGGCTTCTTCTACTGGCTCGTCGCCGGGCGCGGGGCCGGCCGCTGGCTCGACCGGACGGAAGGCCCGTACCGGGGGCGGGACTGAGCGGAAAGAACCCTTTCCCCGCCCCCGAGGGCAGGCAACGATCTTCGATATGCCTCACGCGCTGACGCGGCGCGTCTTGTCCTCAAACCGGCGTTCGTGATCGTCCTGCCGCAGGAAGCGGTGCAGGGGGCTCGATTCGAACAACATCCGCCGTTCGGTGAACGAGGAATGGAAGATCGGAAACCGGTCCACCACCTGATCGCGCTTCTCCGGCATATTGGCGGCGAGCAGGCTGATCGGTTTGAGCAGCGAGGGATAGGGCCGCGGATCGCACAGTTTTTCAAAGCCGAAATAGCGCATGTAGAAAGCCTGATGCTCGCGCCGGACGGTGGCCAGCATGTATTCGGCCTCATAATACTCGGCTGCCATGAAGGCCGCCCGGATGGTGACATAAGGCAGTTCCGGATAGAGTTCCGTCATGCGGCGCTCGACCACGAGCCGCGTCGGGTCGATGACGGTGAGGCCGTTATCGATCATCCGGGGAATGATGTCGGGAAAGACATCATAGGCCGGGCCGCGCTTTGCCGATGGCGAAATCACATGAAATCGGATCGAGCTGACCAGCTGATCGTCGAGATAGATGCCGAACAGCCAGCAATTGTCCATCTCGTCATAGGCGTCGCTGAACCGCTCTTCCAGATTGGCCTTGATCGTCTCCTCGCGCCGGTAGCAGCGGTAGCGCAGGCGAAACAGGGCCTCGCGCTCCGCGGGCTCAAAGGCGGCCCGATAGTCGACATTCTGCAGATACCCCGTCAGCCTTTGCGAAAAAGGCTGTTCACTTCGCATAGTACTCACACGATACCCCAACACCGTTTCCACTCCGGGTATCATGATTAATGAAAGGTTAATGGCTGTAAAGGAAAAAGGGGGAATTTGTCCCGTTTTGATGCAAAACATTAAAACAAGGTTAATTCTACGGTGTCGCCGAACCGGTAGAATCGGCGAACGATAGAATAGGCCATGATTTTACTTGCAGGAAAAATACTACAAGCGACGGATGGCGGGTCGCTTGCCGTCCGCAAAAGCCTGCCGGCAATATTGGTGAAGTGCGGCGCCGTGAATCGGCGGCCTGAAAGACGCTAACCCGCCACAGCCTTCAGTTTCGGGCGGGACTTGGGTTCGGCCTGTTCTTTCAGCATCTGGCGAATAGCCCGGCCGGGAACGGCTTTGCCAAACAGGAAGCCCTGAGCCTCGTCGATATGGACCTGCTTCTTGAGGATGTCGAGCTGGTCGGCTTCCTCGATCCCCTCGACGATCACCCGCAGCCCGAGATCGGCGGCCAGCCGGCAGATGCCGGACAGCAGGACCAGCGAGCGTTTGTCCTCGCGAATGGAGTTCAGGAAGGAGCGGTCGATCTTCACCTTGTGCAGCGGCAATTGGTGCAGATAGCTCAGGCTGGAGAACCCGGTTCCGAAATCGTCGAGCGAAATGCGGATGCCCCGATCGGCAAGCGTCCTGAGGATGTCGGCCGTCTCGTGCAGGTCGTTGAGCACCGAGGATTCGGTTACCTCGACCTCGAGGCGATCAGGGGCCAGGCCGCTCTTGCTCAACGCGGCGTTGACGACGTCGCAGACATTCGACTGCTGGAACTGCAGTGAGGAGACGTTGACCGCGACCCGTACATCGTCGGGCCATTTGGCGCATTCCGCCGTGGCGGTTTCCAGCACGAACCGGCCGATCTTGGTGATCAGGCCGATCTCCTCGGCCATGGGGATGAAGTCGGATGGCGGTACGTTGCCGAGCGTGGGATGGTGCCAGCGCACCAGCGCCTCGCAGCAGGTGATGCGGTTGGTGTGGATGTCGAACAGCGGCTGGTAGTGGACCTGCAACTCGCCCTTGTGGACGGTGCGGCGCAGATCGACTTCCAGTTCCTGGCGGCGGCGCGCCCTTTCGCCCAGGGTCTCGCTGTAGAAGAAGAGCTCGTCGCGGCCGTTCGACTTGGCTTCGTAGAGCGACAGGTCCGCCATCTTCAGAAGCTGATCGAAATCATTGCTGTGATCGGGGCAGATGGCGATGCCGATGCTTGATCCGACGATGATCAGGTGGCCGTCGATCAGAACCGGCTTGGCAACCTCGGCCATCATCTTGCGGGCGAAGCGCTCGCATTCATGCCGGCCGGTCATCCCCGGCAGGAAGATGACGAATTCGTCGCCGCCGAAGCGGCAGATATGACCGTCCTCCGGCAGGCAGGATTTCATCCGCAGCGCCACGGCGCAGATCAGCTTGTCGCCGATCGGATGGCCGAGCGAATCGTTGATGGTCTTGAAGTTGTCGAGATCGGCGAAGAACAGCGAGAAGGCGGCGTCCCCGCCATCCTTTTCGATACGCGCCTTCACCTCGGCGGCGAAGTAGCGGCGGTTCGGCAAATGGGTCAAGGGATCGAAATTGGCAAGCTGGCGAATTTCCTGCTCGGATTTCACCCGGGCGCTGACGTCTTCGAGCACGATCACGCCGGCCCCTTCATTCATCGGATTGAAGGTGACCTCGATGGTGGCGCCGTCGGGCCTGGTATGGGTGAACTGGACGCGTTCCTGGGCGATCAGGCACTGGCGTATGCGCTCGGACAGCAGATGCTCGGACGACGCGCTGATGCTCATATGGCGACGCGCCTCCGATGTCAGCTCGCAAAGGCTGGTGCCGACGAGGTCGCGGCCGTCCTTGAGGCCGAAGAGTTCGCTGAAACAGGCATTGACCACGACGAAAACGCTGCTGCGGTCGATCATCGCCATGCCGTGGGAGGCGTTTTTCAGGGCGGCTTCGAAACGGTCGGCGATCGTCTTGTTGTCCAGTGCCTGGAACGTCGCCTCGAGCAGGGTGGCGCGCAGGTGTCGGGCAATCGATTCGATCGCCAGCAGAAAGGGCAGCAGCAGGCAGCCGAGCAGGGCATGGTAGACCGTGCCGAACATCAACAGGCCGAGGACGAGCGGAATGGTGACGCCGATCGCCTGGACATGGACGACGCTCAGGCTGGCGAAATTGCGCCCGGTGATGCCGGCGACATTGGCGAGCGTCGCCGATATCAGGATGAGATGAGCGATCTGGTCGTTGGTCGTCGCCAGGCTGATGAAGCACATCACGCCGAGCATGCCGACATAGCCGCCGGAATAGATCCGGTATCTCAATTCGGCCTGTTTGAGCTCGATGTAGTTGAGCGATTGCTCGGCGAGGCGGTTGAACCGCATGATGTGCAGTGCGCGGGCGATCCCCACCAGCATCAGGACGGTGACGGTCAGGTAGAGGGCGGGTTGACCGACCTTGTAGGCGGCCAGCAGGCCGGCGATGAAAGTGGCGAATTTTCCGGCGATCAGGGTGCGGCTGTCGCCATGCAGCGAGCGGACGATGGTATCGTATACCTCAAGCGGCAACGATCCCAGTCTCGAATCCTTCTGATATTTGCCGGTCAGCAGCATGCTTTCTTGTCCCGACCACAAATCTCGCCTAATCCCCGATCATGTCTTAGTGGGTAAGTGTAAGGAATCAGTTAAGTTTTGAACGCCGGACCCTTCCGGCCGCCGTGCCTGCCCGGCTTTGAAAAGGGGCAGCGCCGCCCGGCTGTGCATGAAGGAGATAGGCCTTGGCGCGGCCGCCGGTTTGCGGCAAGATGGCCGTGAAGGGGCCGCCAGACCCGGCCCACCAGACCCGTTCTGCCAGCGGGACCCGACAGGCGCCGATGCAAGATCTAACGGAAATTCCCCTTTTCAAATCCATGACGAAGGAGCAGGCGGCCCGCTATGGCCGCTCCTGTTCCTGGCGCGATTATGGCGAGCATGAACTGGTGATCGATATCGAGGACGAATCGACCGATGTGCGCTTCATCGTCACCGGGTCGGTGCGCATCATCATCCGCATGGCCGTCGGCAAGGAAGTGATCCTGAGCGAAATGAACGAGGGATCGTATTTCGGCGAGATTTCAGCGATCGACAATTCGCCACGCTCGGCCAATGTGACGACGCTGACGCGTTCTCGCATCTGTACCATGCCGGCCTCGACCTTCCGCGCGATTCTCAGGGAAGTGCCTGAAGTTGCAATGGAAATCCTGACGCTGATGGCAAACCGCATCCGCTCGCTCAACATGCGGCTGGCGGAGCACTCCTTCCTGCAGGCAAAGCACCGGCTCTATTCGGAATTGCTGCGGCTGTCGAAACCCAGGGCGGCCAATGCGACGCACCGCATCGTCTCGCCGCCGCCGACCCAGCGCGAACTTGCCGAGCGCATCGGCACCCGCCGGGAGGTGGTGTCGCGCGAACTCAATTCGCTGGAGCGCCAGGGCCATATCCAGAAGGCGCGGGGCGGCATCATCATTCTCAATGTCGGCGAGTTGCAGCACCGCATATCCGAGGGCTGGGAGGGGGCCTGACCGCCCCCTTGCCTTACTCGGCGGCGTCGGACGATTTCAGTTCGCCGGTGCGGATCTGTTCCATCTCGATCGATTCGAACAGCGCGCGGAAATTGCCCTCGCCGAAGCCTTCATCGCCCTTGCGCTGGATGAATTCGAAGAAAATCGGCCCGATCACGGTCTTGGAGAAGATCTGCAGCAGGATTTTCGTCATCCGGTCGCCCCTGGCGGTGTCGATCACCCCTTCGCCATCGATCAGGATGCCGTGCTTCATCATCCGCTCGATCGGCTCGTCGTGATCGTGCACCCGCTCGCGTGACATCTCGTAATAGGTTTCGGGCGGGCCTGGCATGAAGGTCAGGCCGTTTGCGGCCAGCTGATCGACCGCGTCATAGATGCCGGCCTCGCCATCGGTACCGACCGCGATGTGCTGGATGCCCTCGCCGCGATATTTCTTCAGATAGGATTCGATCTGGCTCTTGTCGTCGGTCGATTCGTTGAGCGGAATGCGAATCTTGCCGCAGGGCGAGGTGATGGCGCGCGAAACGAGGCCGGTCAGCTTGCCCTCAATGTCGAAGAAATGGATCTGCCGGAAACCGAACAATTCCCGATAGAAGGCCCACCACTTGTCCATGTTGCCGCGATAGACGTTGTGCGTCAGGTGGTCGAGGAAATAGAAGCCGACGCCTTGCGGTTTCGGATCCCGGGTGCCGGTCCATTCGAATTCGGAATCATAGGCACTGCCCTTGGCGCCGTAGGTATCGACAAAATAGAGCAGCGAGCCGCCGATGCCGACAATGGCGGGAACATCAAACGCCTTGTCAGACCCATTATAGGGCGTCGCGCCCTTGGCAACCGCATGGTTGAAGGCATGTTTGGCGTTTACCACACGCCATGCCATCGACGGCGCACAG
>JAGRLT010000066.1 GCA_020441665.1 Nitratireductor sp. | reverse complement strand
ATGGCTGGCAAAGGGCAGGGGCTGGCCGGGCGCATCGACCATGCGGATGACGAAATGCACGTCGCTTCGCGTGGCGAAGGGCGCGATGTGCTGGCTGCCCAAGGCCAGCAGGACGCGGGCGTTGGGAGGAATTGCCGCCCGCGCTTCCTCGATCGATCCGACCTCGATCCAGCGATCGCCATCCCGCTTCTGCCAGGGCTGGCGGGTACGGCGCTCGAAGGCGATGCCGGTCATTCGCGCCGCCGCTTCGGCATTGGCCGATATTCGCCGCGCAAAGGGATGGGTAGCGTCGATCAGCCGGATAACGTCGTGCTCGGTCAGCCAGGCGGCAAGGCCCTCCGCGCCGTTTTTTCCGTTGCCGCTGAACCCGCCGATGCGGATTTCTCCGGCGAGGGGTTCGGGTTCCGCCGTGCGGCCGGCAAGCGAGGTGGTGACATCGTGACCGGCGGTGTCAAGTTCGGCGGCCAGTTCGGTTGCTTCCCGCGTGCCGCCCAGAATGAGGATTTTTTCCCGCTCAGCCATCGAAGCTTCCCGCTCTGGCGATGAGCCTGCCATCGCGGGAAAAGATCAGCACTTCGACTTCAACCGGCGCGCGCCGCAAAACGGCGATGGCCTGTTCGCGCGCCAGTGTCGCGATGCGCGCCGGCAGGTCGATCCCGCCGCCGACGATTTCCAATGCCTCGAGCGCGGTATTGGCGGCGCGGAGCGAAGCGACGCCTTCGGTATCAAGGCCGAGTTCCGCCGCCCTTTCGGCAAGCCAGCCCATATCGACTTGGCTGCGGCCGGAATGCAGGTCCATGGCGCCCTGGGCAAGCTTGGTGAACTTGGCGAAGCCGCCCGAAAGGGTCAGGCGGTCAATGGGCTGATCGCGCAGATATTTCAACACGGCCCCGGCGAAGTCGCCCATGTCGAGCAGCGCTTCCAGCGGCAGGTCGTAGAGCGCGTTGGCGGCGTCCTCGGAGGTCGAGCCGGTGGCGGCGATGGCGTGGGTCAGGCCGTTGGCGCGGCAGACATCGATGCCGCGATGGATCGAGTGGATCCAGGCAGAGCACGAGAAGGGATGAACGATACCGGTCGTGCCGAGGATGGAAATGCCGCCGACAATGCCGAGACGGGGGTTCCAGGTGTGTCTTGCCATCTCCCCGCCGCCCGGCACGGCGATGGTGATTTCGATGTCGGGTGGCTGATCATATTCGGCGCAAAGCGCCTCGACCACGTCGCGCATCATCTGGCGGGGAACGGGATTGATGGCCGGTTCTCCGGGGGGAATGGGCAGGCCCGGCTTGGTGACCATGCCGACGCCTTCGCCGGCCCTGAAGACAATGCCGCTGCCGGCTTCGCCCCTGCGGACGGTCGAGATGATCGTCGCGCCATGGGTGACGTCGGGATCGTCGCCCGCATCCTTGACGATCGCGGCGGTGGCGGCGTCTCGCGTCAATTCCTCCCTGGCCAGGGGGAAGGAAGGGGTTTCCCCCTTGGGCAGAGTAATGGAAACGGGATCGGGAAAGTCGCCGGTAAAGAGCGCGGTCAGGGCTGCCCTGGTCGCCGCCGTGGCGCAGGCACCGGTGGTCCCGCCCCGCCTGAGCGACGTTGTCTGTTCCGGTT
>JAGRLT010000065.1 GCA_020441665.1 Nitratireductor sp. | reverse complement strand
TTCGGCCATGGGTGTTCTTTGGGTCGCGAAAAGCTAACGGTGTTCACACCGCGTCGCTTTCCGCTCCTAGCCGAAGACCAAACTCCCGGCGTTCAAACGATTCCATCTAAACAAGACACGCTCTAACGGGAGACGGCACGATGGATGGAAGATTCCGCAAGGCCCTGCTGATCGGCGTTCCCTATTTCTGGCTGCTGCTGTTTTTCCTCGCGCCCTTCCTGATCGTGCTGAAGATCTCGGTATCGGACTATGCGGTCTCGATCCCGCCCTATTCCCCGCAGCTCGATCTTGGCGGCGGCTGGCCGGCGATCGCGGATTTCTTTTCGCAGCTCGATTTCGAGAACTATCGCTGGCTCATCGACGATGCGCTCTATGCCAAGGCCTATCTGTCGAGCCTGACGATCGCTTTCTTCTCGACAATTTTTACCCTGATGATCGGCTTTCCCTTCGCCTACGGGCTTGCCCGCTCGCCCGAACGCTGGCGCGCCCTGCTGCTGATGCTGGTCATCCTGCCCTTCTGGACTTCGTTCCTGATCCGCGTCTATTCCTGGATCGGCATCCTGAAGACGGAAGGCCTGCTCAACCAGTTCCTGCTCTGGCTCGGCGTGATAGACCAGCCCCTGGTCATCCTCAATACCAACATCGCCGTCTATATCGGCATCGTCTATTCCTACCTGCCGTTCATGATCCTGCCGATCTATTCGACGCTGGAGAAGATGGATGAATCGCTGCTCGAAGCGGCGGTCGATCTCGGCGCAAGCCGCATGAAGGCCTTCTGGCTGGTCACCGTGCCGCTCGCCCTGCCGGGCATTGTCGCCGGCTGCTTCCTCGTCTTCATCCCGGCCGTCGGGGAATTCGTCATTCCGGACCTTCTGGGCGGCGCCGAGACGCTGATGATCGGCAAGACCTTGTGGAACGAATTCTTCTCCAATCGCGACTGGACGGTGGCATCCGCCGTCGCGATCGTTCTGCTGTTGCTGCTGGTCGTTCCGATCCTCATCTTCCAGCGCCAGATCGAGCGCCAGCAGGAGGCTGAAGCCCGATGAAACGCCTGTCCTGGTTCAATGCGACTTCGCTCACCTTCGGCTTTGCATTTCTGTACCTGCCGATCCTCCTGCTCATTCTCTATTCCTTCAACGCCTCCAAGCTGGTGACGGTGTGGGGCGGGTTCTCCACCAAATGGTATGGCGAACTGATGCAGAACGAGGCGATGCTGAGTGCCGCCTGGGTCACGCTGCGGGTCGCGTTCTTCTCGGCGACGCTCGCCGCCGTCCTCGGCACCATGGCGGCGCTGGTTCTGGTTCGCGCCGGCCGCTTCAGGGGCCGCACCCTGTTTTCCGGCATGGTCTACGCGCCGCTCGTCATGCCGGAAGTCATTACCGGCCTGTCGCTGCTGCTATTGTTCATCGCGCTCAATCTCGATCGCGGCATGCTGACGGTGACGCTGGCGCATACCACCTTTGCCATGTGCTATGTGGCGGTGGTGGTTTCCTCGCGCCTCGTCACCTTTGACCGCAGTCTCGAGGAAGCGGCCCTCGATCTCGGCGCCACCCCGCTCGACACCTTCTTTTCGGTCACCCTGCCGATCATCTCGCCGGCGGTGATTGCCGGCTGGCTGCTCGCCTTCACCCTTTCCATGGACGATCTGGTGATCGCCTCGTTCAACACCGGCCCCGGCGCGACGACCCTGCCGATCAAGATCTATTCGGCGGTGCGCCTTGGCGTATCACCGGAGATCAACGCGCTTTCGACCATACTGATCGCCATCGTCTCGGTCGGCGTCATCGTCGCCTCGCTGGTCGACAAGCGGCTGGCCAGGACGCGGGGCGGCGAAGGCTGATCTGAAGTTTCAAGGTGGCGGCGCGACGAGCGCCGCCCTTTCTCAAATCCCCGCCATGGCCTGTTCGAGGTCGGCAATGATGTCGGCGACGTCCTCGATGCCGATCGACAGCCGCACCACGTCGGGCCCTGCGCCGGCCGCCGTCTTCTGTTCGTCGGTCAGTTGCCGGTGGGTGGTCGAGGCCGGATGGATGATCAGGCTCTTGGTGTCGCCGAGATTGGCGACATGGGACAGCAGGTTGGTCGATGAAACGAGCTTGATGCCCGCCTCATAGCCGCCCTTGACGCCGAAGGTGAACACCGAGCCGGCGCCCTGCGGCATGTATTTTCCGGCCAGCGCGTGATAGCGGTCGCCGGCCAGTCCCGCATAGCGGACCCAGGTCACCTTATCATGCGCTTCGAGCCATTTGGCGACCGCTAGCGCATTGTCGCAATGTTTGCGCATTCTCAGCGGCAGGGTCTCGATGCCGGTCGCGATCTGGAAGGCATTGAACGGCGAGATCGCCGCGCCCAGATCGCGCAGGCCGAGCACCCGGCAGGCGATGGCGAAGGCGAAATTGCCGAAGGTCTCGGCCAGTACCATGCCCTGATATTCCGGCCGCGGTTCCGACAGCATCGGATAGCGCTTCGAGGCAAGCCAGTCGAACGAGCCGCCATCGACGATGACGCCGCCCATCGAATTGCCATGGCCGCCCATGAACTTGGTCAGCGAATGAATGACGATGTCCGCGCCATGGTCGAGCGGACGGCACAGATAGGGCGTCGCCATCGTATTGTCGACGATGAAGGGAACGCCCGCCGCCCTGGCGATTTTCGCGACCGCTTCGAGATCGGTCACCACGCCGCCCGGATTGGCGAGGCTCTCGGCGAAGATCGCTCGCGTCTTGTCGCTGACCGCATCTTCGATCGCTTTCGGATCGTCGAAATCGACCCAGATCACGTTCCAGCCGAAGCTCTTGAAGGAATGGTTGAACTGGTTGATCGAGCCGCCATAGAGCCGGTTCGAGGCGATGAATTCATCGCCCGGCCTGAGCAGCGTGTGAAAGACGCCGAGCTGCGCGGCATGGCCGGAAGCAACCGCAAGCGCCGCCGTGCCGCCCTCGAGCGCTGCCACGCGCTCCTCGAGCACGGCGGTGGTCGGGTTGGTGATGCGGGTGTAGATGTTGCCGAAAGCCTGCAGGCCGAACAGGGCGGCAGCCTGGTCCACATCGTCGAAGACAAAGCTTGTCGTCTGATAGATCGGGGTCGCCCGCGCACCGGTTGCCGCGTCGGGCACGGCGCCTGCATGAATGGCGAGGGTGGAAAAGCCGGGCTTGTGTTCAGACATGCAATGCTCCTGTTCGATCGATCATGGTTGACAATCGTCTAGGGCATTTTCGGTCAGCCGTGAACCGTGACGTTACGGCAACCCTGTGCGGCAAAAGGCATCGGAACAGACTGGAGAGCAGGTCGCGGAACGGGACAGGACGCCCGACGGCGCCAGTGCTGCGTACCTCAGCGCGCCTTGCGCACCCGCACCACCACATCCACCGAAGCGATCTCCATGCCCTCGGGCGGCCTCGGCAGGTTGGCGACCGAGATGGCGCCGGCCGGCATGTCGATCACCTCTTCGCTGTCCTCGAGATAGAAGTGGTGATGATCGCCGGTATTGGTGTCGAAATAGGTTTTCGACGAATCGATCGAGATCGCCTTCAGCAGGCCCGCCCGGGTAAACTGGTGCAGCGTGTTGTAGATCGTCGCGAGCGACACCGGCACACCGGCCCGGCCCGCTTCCTCGAACAGGATTTCGGCCGAGACATGCCGCTCGCCCTTGGAAAACAGGATCTCGGCAAGCGCCACGCGCTGGCGGGTCGGCCTCAGGCCGGCGCCGCGCAGCATCTTGCAGGTCGACCGGCAATCGGCGCAGGCGGTCTCCGCCTGGCAGAAACCGGCAAGATGCATGTCATCCATCTGCTTGCGGTGGGTATCGGCGTCAGCCATGGTCGCTTTGCTCGCAGCTTGCTTTGCCGCCCGGCAAGTGGGGCGAAAAGCGGGGATTTCAACTCGTTTCTATATAGTTCGGACCGGTTTTGGGGGCAATAGAGCCTTTCGCCACAAGGTCAACAGCTTCAAAATCTGGCCGGGGAAAGGCAGCAATCTTCCTTTGGTCTTTGAAAAAACCCTATGGTATGAGCAGAAGGACAGAACACCAGTAAGCGGGGAACCATGGCAGAACGCAAATCGAGCTACACTTACGAGGAACTCCTGGCATGCGGCCGGGGCGAACTGTTCGGCCAGGGCAATGCCCAGTTGCCGGCGCCGCCCATGCTGATGTTCGACCGGATCACCGAAGTGTCGGAGACCGGTGGCGCGAACGGCAAGGGCTGCATCCGCGCCGAACTCGATATCAAGCCCGATCTGTGGTTCTTTCCCTGCCATTTCATCGGCAACGAGATCATGCCCGGCTGCCTCGGTCTCGATGCGCTGTGGCAGTTGACCGGATTTTATCTTGGCTGGCTCGGCCTCGAGGGCTATGGCATGGCGCTGTCGACGGGCGAGGTCAAGTTCAAGGGCATGGTGACGCCGAAGACCAGAACGGTCGAATACGGCGTCGACTTCAAGCGGGTCATGTCCGGCCGCCTTAATCTCGGCATCGCCGATGGCTGGCTCAAGGCCGATGGCGAGCAGATCTACACCGCAAGCGATCTCAAGGTCGGCCTGTCGCGGGAAAAGGCTTCCTGAGCCGCCCGCAAACCGGCCAGTTGAAAAGCGGTCCGCATACGGACCCCAAGAACGGGAACCAGAATCAATGAAACGTGTGGTCGTCACCGGTATGGGGATCGTCTCCTCGATCGGCAACAATACGAACGAGGTGCTGCAATCGCTGAAGGATGCCAGATCGGGCATTTCCTTTGCCGAGGACTATGCCAGCCATAATTTCCGTTGCCAGGTCCATGGCGCGCCGAAACTCGACCCGTTCGAGGTGCTGGACCGCCGCACCGTGCGCTTCATGGCCAAGGGCACGGCCTGGAATTACATCGCCATGCAGCAGGCAATCGAGGATTCGGGCCTCGAGCCGGGCGATGTGGTCAACCCGATGACCGGCATCATCATGGGCTCGGGCGGCCCATCGACCCGTACCGTGGTGGAGGCTGCCGCAGTCACCGCGGAAAAGGGGCCCAAGCGCATCGGGCCGACCGCGGTGCCCAAATGCATGAGTTCGACGGCATCGGCCGTGCTCGCCACCCAGTTTGAGATAAAGGGCGTCAACTATTCGATCTCGTCTGCCTGCGCCACCTCCAACCACTGCATCGGCAATGCCTATGAGACGATCCAGATGGGCAAGCAGGACGTGGTCTTTGCCGGCGGCTCGGAGGATCTCGACTGGACCATGTCGAACCTGTTCGATGCCATGGGCGCGATGTCGTCGAAATACAATGAGACGCCGGCGGTCGCCTCGCGCGCCTATGACGTCAACCGGGACGGTTTCGTCATTGCCGGCGGGGCCGGGGTGCTGGTGCTCGAGGAGCTCGAACATGCCAGGGCGCGCGGCGCCAGGATTCTCGCCGAGATCGTCGGCTATGGCGCCACTTCCGACGGCTATGACATGGTCGCTCCGTCGGGCGAGGGCGCGATCCGCTGCATGCAGATGGCGCTGAGGACCGTCAACGATCCCGTCGACTACATCAACCCCCACGCCACCTCGACGCCGGTCGGCGACAGCAAGGAGATAGAGGCGATCCGCCAGGTCTTCGGCGCCGATTGCCCGCCGATTTCCGGCACCAAGTCGCTCACCGGCCATTCCCTGGGGGCGACCGGCGTTCAGGAGGCGATCTATTCGCTGCTGATGATGCAGAACGATTTCATCTGCGAGAGCGCCCATATCGAGGAACTCGATCCCGAATTCGCCGATATGAACATCGTGCGCAAGCGCATCGACAATGCGCAGATCAACACCATCATCTCCAATTCCTTCGGGTTTGGCGGCACCAATGCCACGCTGGCCTTCCAGCGCTATAACGGGTGAGACACGCCATGGACGGCTTGATGAAGGGAAAGCGCGGCCTTGTCATGGGGGTCGCCAACGATCACTCGATCGCCTGGGGCATTGCCAGGAAGCTGGCCGAGCACGGCGCAGAGCTTGCCTTCACCTATCAGGGCGAAGCTTTCGGCAAGCGTGTCAAGCCGCTCGCTGAAAGCGCCGGGTCGAAACTGCTGCTGCCCTGCGATGTCGAGGATCTCGACAGTGTCGATGGCGTCTTCGCGGCGCTGGCGGAGGCGTGGGGCTCGCTCGATTTCGTGGTTCACGCCATCGGCTTTTCCGACAAGAGCGAATTGAAGGGCCTTTACGCCGAAACCAGCCGGGCGAATTTCTCCCGCACCATGGTGATCTCCTGCTTCTCGTTTACCGAGATCGCCCGGCGCGCCGCGGCGATGATGCCCGATGGCGGGTCGCTGCTGACGCTGACATATGGCGCCGCCAGCCGCGTCATGCCCAACTACAACGTCATGGGCGTTGCCAAGGCGGCGCTCGAGGCGAGCGTGCGCTATCTGGCCAGCGACTACGGCCCGCAGGCCATTCGCGTCAATGCGATCTCCGCCGGACCCGTGCGCACCCTTGCCGGTGCCGGCGTGTCCGATGCCCGCATGATGTTCAATTTCCAGAAGAAGAACGCACCCCTGCGCCGCACCGTCGACATTGACGAGATCGGCGGCTCGGCGCTCTATCTTCTGAGCGATCTTTCCTCCGGCGTTACCGGCGAGATCCACTTCGTCGATTCGGGCTATTCGACCATTTCCATGCCGGAGATCAACCAGCTCAAGGAAATGGAAGCCGTGCTCGGCAGGGAATAGCAGCTCGCCAGCCTGCCGCTATCGGAAATTTTCCGCTCTTGATCTCGATCAAGGCGTTTGCCCTGGGTTCTGTCAGGGTGAACCTGTCGGCAAAGGGCAGTTTGTCCCGATGCCGGCAGCAATGCTTCCTCCCTTCGGCAGGTGGCTTTCGTCGCGCACAACGGACGAAGCGCCTGCCGCTTTTCTTTCCATCATCCGAGCGTCAGGCTCCGGTCAGCGAACGGCTTCGTAGACCTTGAACCCGTCCTGCTCGGCAAGCTTCTCGACCCGCCGGAACGCCGTGTCGAGAACGCCTTCATAGGGCAGTTGCCGGTTTGCGACCATCAGCAGACGGCCGCCGGAAACCAGCGTTGAAGCGGCAAGGCGGATGAAGGCCTGGCCGGTTTCGGGCCGCGCCCGTCTGTCGCCCACATGGCCCAGATGGAAGGGCGGGTTCATGATCACGGTATCATAGGGCTTCCTGCGGAACTCCCTCGTCAGGTCGATCCAGTGATAGTTGACCGCAACGGCGCCGGACTCGTCCAAGAAGGTTCTTGCTGCTTCGAGCGCGGCAAAATCGGCCTCGTAAAGATCGATTGTCTTGATCTGGTCGCAAGCCGAAAGCGCCCGCTGCGCCAGATAGCCCCAGCCGGCGCCGAAATCGGCGACATGCCCCCGCACGCGACCCTTGAACTGGGCCGCCAGCAATTGCGAGCCGGGATCGGCGCCATCGGCCGAGAACAGTCCGGCGCGGCCGGGGTCTTCACCGGCAGCCTGAAGAGATGCGGGCAGGTCGCAATCCCGGCGCGCGATTTCAAGACAGATCGCATGATGTTTCGAAAAGCTGTCGATCGCCCCGAAGCCGGCCGAAAGCCATTTGCGCATCCCGTCCGCGCCGGCCTTGCGGTCGCCGCAGAGGATGATCCGCCCGCCGGGGCGCACCTGTTGCCAGGCGCGTCGGAAGCTCAGTTCATTGGCAGCGCGCGCCCTGGCGGCAAACAGGATCGCGCCATCGAAGACCGCATCGGCGGCGAGCCTGGGCTCGGCGCGGAAGCCAGCCTGGACAAGATCGAGATGGAGCGGCCTGAACCCCTGTTCGCAGAAAAGCGCGTCCCTGAACGCGGCGGGCGCAAGCCCGGCTTCCGAGAGCGCCGGTTCCGGCAGAACCTGCCCGTTGAACATCGCCCAGCGCTCGCCAGTTGCCGGCGGCGCCACGATACCGCGCTCGAAGGCGGTGAGGAGGCAGTGGCGGAAATCGGCTTTCATGCCGCAGCCTGTAGCAGGCGCGACTGCACCCGTATAGCGATGGCAGTATATATTTCCGTGGCTTGAGGCGCCGGTCCGCATACCCGCCCGGCAGCCGGGAGCGCAAACAAAAGGCCGGGTCGCCCCGGCCTTCGTTATTGGGTTCGCGATGCGGCGATCAGTCGTCGTCGCCGTCATCTCCGGACGGTCTGTCGTCCTTGGTGATTTCCTCGCCGGTTTCCTGATTGACGACCTTCATCGACAGGCGAACCTTGCCGCGATCATCAAAGCCCATCAGCTTGACCCACACCTTGTCGCCTTCATTGATCACATCGGTGGTCTTGGCAACGCGGCCGTCGGTGAGCTGCGAGATGTGGACGAGGCCGTCGCGGGCACCGAAGAAGTTGACGAAGGCGCCGAAGTCGACGGTCTTCACGACCGTGCCCTGATAGATCGCGCCCACTTCCGGATCGTCGGTGATCGAGCGGATCCACTTGACGGCCGCCTCGATTTCCTTGGCCGAGGAAGAAGCGACCTTCACGGTGCCGTCATCCTCGATCGACACCTTGGCGCCGGTCTTCTCGACGATCTCGCGGATCACCTTGCCGCCCGAACCGATCACTTCGCGGATCTTGTCGGTCGGGATCTTGAAGCTTTCGATGCGCGGGGCGAATTCGCCCAGTTCCGCGCGGCTGGTCGACAGCGCCTTGGCCATTTCACCGAGAATGTGGACGCGGCCGTCCTTGGCCTGGGCCAGCGCCACTTCCATGATCTCCTTGGTGATGCCGGTGATCTTGATGTCCATCTGCAGCGAGGTGATGCCGTTTTTGGTGCCCGCCACCTTGAAGTCCATGTCGCCGAGATGATCCTCGTCGCCGAGAATGTCGGAGAGAACGGCGAAATCGTCGCCCTCCTTGATCAGCCCCATGGCGATACCGGCAACCGGCGCCTTGAGCGGCACGCCGGCATCCATCAGCGACAGCGAGGTGCCGCAGACGGTGGCCATCGAGGACGAGCCGTTCGATTCGGTGATTTCGGAGACGACGCGCAGCGTATAGGGGAATTCCTCATGCGCCGGCAGCATCGGATGGATCGCCCGCCAGGCAAGCTTGCCATGGCCGATTTCGCGCCGGCCCGGCGAACCGATGCGGCCCGTTTCACCGACCGAAAACGGCGGGAAATTGTAGTGCAGCAGGAAGCTTTCCTTGTAGGTGCCGGTCAGCGCGTCGATGAACTGTTCGTCGTCGGACGTGCCGAGAGTGGCCACCACCAGCGCCTGGGTCTCGCCGCGGGTAAACAGCGCCGAACCATGGGTGCGGGGCAGAACGCCCACTTCCGAAACGATCGGGCGCACGGTCTTGGTGTCGCGGCCGTCGATGCGCTTGCCCGTCTTCAGGATCGAGCCGCGCACCACATTGGCCTGCAGGTGCTTGAAGGAATCCATGATGACCTGGACGTCGTCGGCCGAGCTTTCCTCGGTGACGAACTCTTCCTTCACCTTCGCCTTGGCGGCATCGAGCGCGTTGTAGCGCTCCTGCTTGTCGGAAATCGTATAGGCCGCGGCAATGTCCTTGCCGACCAGCTTTTCCATTTTGGCTTCAAGCTCGGAATGATCCGGCGCCTGGTGTTCGCGGGCCGGCTTGGCGGCTTTTTCGGCCAGTTCCCGGATCGCCTCGATGACCGGCTGGAAACCGTCATGGCCGAACATCACGGCGCCGAGCATGGTTTCCTCGTCGAGCTGCTTGGCTTCGGATTCGACCATCAGCACGGCGTCTTTCGTACCGGCGACGACGAGATCGAGAGAGGATTCCGGCATTTCGTCGATGTTCGGATTGAGCACGAACTCGCCATCGATATAGCCGACGCGCGCGCCGCCGATCGGACCCTGGAAGGGAACGCCGGAAAGCGCCAGCGCGGCCGAAGCCGCCACCATGGCAACGATGTCTGGATCGTTTTCAAGGTCGTGCTGCAACACGGTGATGATCACCTGGGTGTCACACTTGAAGCCCTCGGCGAACAGCGGCCGGATCGGCCGGTCGATGAGCCGCGAGGTCAGCGTTTCCTTCTCGCTCGGACGGCCCTCGCGCTTGAAGAAGCCGCCCGGGATCTTGCCGGCGGCATAGGTCTTTTCCTGATAGTTGACGGTCAGCGGGAAAAAGTCCTGACCGGGTTTCGGCGCCTTGGCCGAGACCACCGTGGCATGCACCACGGTCTCGCCATAGGTGGCGATGACGGAGCCGTCCGCCTGGCGGGCAACCTTGCCGGTTTCCAGCGTCAGCGGGCGACCGCCCCATTCGATTTCGATGGAATGATGATCGAACATGTCTTGTCCTTTGAAGATGGCGCGGATTCCGGCCTTTGCCGGTCCGTGCCTCATCCATGCAACGCATTGGCGCTCCGCGGGCAAGACAACGAGGTTCCCGAGCGCTGGCGGTATCCGCCGGCCGGGAATCTGGTAATCCTGCCCCGATTGGGCCTCCCGCGTCATGCGTTAACTTGGCGGGATTGCCCGGAGGCCGGTTCTGTTCGCAGGCACCGGTTGCATGGTTTGACCGGTGCCCTTGAAGTAGAGCGGGCCCCGCCGGTTCAGCCGGCAGGGCCCGAAAGCATCGTCAGCGGCGCAGGCCGAGACGGCCGATCAGCGACTGGTAGCGCTCTTCGTCGTTCGCCCGCACATAGTCGAGCAGGCGGCGGCGCTGGGAGACCAGTTTCAACAGGCCACGGCGGGAATGGTTGTCCTTCTTGTGGCCCTTGAAGTGTTCGGTGAGGTTGGAGATGCGCTCGGAAAGAATGGCGACCTGAACTTCCGGAGAACCGGTATCGCCGTCTTTCGTGGCATATTCCTTGATCAGCGCAGCCTTGCGCTCAGCGGTAATCGACATCGGATTTTCCTTATTTTGTACGGGGTCTTGTACGGGATTAGCCGCAAGAGCATCCGGTCGTTTTTCGCCGCCCATAGCCGGGATGTCGTCCAGCAAGGGCCATTAAATCAAAGCGGGCCCCGCCATTTCTAGCCAGCGGACCCGCTCTTGAGCGCTGCCTATAGAGCAATTGCGGCGGAAATGCCAATGGTTTTTGTGCTCCGGGCCGCGCTGTGCGAGGGTGGGAGTGCGAGGGTGGAACGGATTCGGCGAGCCGGATCCGCAAAAACGGGAAAAGCATCACATGGTTACATCCGAAGCGTTTCGACAATGGGCCCTGGCGTTCGAGGGGGCCGTCGAGGCGCCGCATTTCGACCGGACCGCCTTTCGGGCAAAACGCATCTTCGCCACCATGCCGGCCGATGGCATGAGCGCCAATCTCGTGCTCACCCCAGACCAGCAGGAAATGCAATGCGGCCTCTATCCGGAAGTCTTCTCGCCGGTCGCCAACAAATGGGGCGAGCGCGGCTGGACAACCGCATCCTTCGCCGCGGCGCAAGGCCCTGAGCTGAGGGCGGCGCTAGAAATCGCCTGGCAGAACGGTTGCCGGAAGTAGACGGGTAGGCAGCCCTAAGCCGCTGAAGCCGTGAAGACCCGTTTCGGCAGGAAGGAGCCCTTGTCGACCTGGCCGATGGCGATGAGTTCCTTGCCGCTGACGGCGATGGCTTCGTCGGCAAAGGCGAGCGCGTCGCGGCCGCGCAGGATCACCGGATTGCCCGAGCGCAGCCTTTGCACCTGATCCTTCGAAACCGGCACCTGCGGCAGGTGTTCGACGGCGATGCCGGTCGCCAGCACTTCGGCGTCGAGTGCCGCGAGATCGCCCTCCAGCGCCTCGAGTTCGGAGAGCGGCACGAGATCGCCCTCATTGAAGGGTTCGACGGCGACCCGGCGCAATTCGCTCACATGGCCGTAGCAGCCAAGATCGCGGCCCATATCGCGCGCCAGCGCGCGCACATAGGTGCCCTTGCCGCAATCGACCTCGAAGACGGCGGTGTTTTCATCGCGCCATTCAACCAGATCGAAACGGTGGATTTCCACCGCGCGCGGCTCGATCGAGACTTCCTCGCCGTCGCGCGCCAGCTTGTAGGCCCGCTCGCCATCGATCTTGACGGCCGAATAGGCCGGCGGAACCTGGTCGATCGTGCCGGTATAGCGCGCCAGAAGATCGCGCACCGCCTGCTCGCTCGGCCGCCGGTCGCTGGTTTCGACCGCCATTCCCTCCAGATCGTCGGTATTGGTCTCCATGCCCCAGCCAACCGCGAAGCGGTAGGTCTTCGCGCCGTCCATGACATAGGGAACGGTGCGCGTCGCCTCGCCGAGCGCGATCGGCAGCATGCCCGTCGCCAGCGGGTCGAGCGTGCCGGCATGGCCAGCCTTCGCCGCCTGATAAAGCCATTTGATCTTGCCGACCGCCTGGGTCGACCCCAGGCCGAGCGGCTTGTCGAGGACCACCCAGCCGGAAATCGGCCGCCCCTTCTTCTTGCGCTGGCGGCTCATTGCCCGCCCTCCGCATCGTCCTTGTCGAGATCCCGCGCCACCTCTTCACGATGCAGCAGCGCGTCGATCCGCGCGTAATTGTCGAAGCTGGTATCGGCGCGGAAGCGGAATTCCGGCATGTATTTCATCTGGCTGAGCGCCGGCGACAGCCGGCCGCGAATGAGCTTCTGGTTGGCCGCCAGCGCCTTGATCACCGGCTGGGGATCGTCGACCCCCAGCGGCGAGACGAACACGGTGGCGATCTTCAGATCCGGCGACATGGTGACCTCGGTGATCGAAATCACGGTGCGTTCGAGCAGCGGATCGGGCACCTCGCCGCGCTGCAGAAGCTGCGTCAGCGCATGGCGCACCAGTTCGCCGACGCGCAACTGCCGCTGGGAGGGGGCTTTGGATTTGCTCATTTGACAGCCTTTGGTTCGCGGAAGGAATCGAACCTTCCGCGCCAATCAAGTTTCAGAATGCAGGCCTAAAGCTTGCGCTCGATATGCTCGACGCGGAAGCACTCGATCTGGTCGCCCTGGCGAATGTCCTGATAGTTCTCGAAGGCCATGCCGCATTCCTGGCCGGCCGGAACTTCCGAAACCTCGTCCTTGAAGCGCTTGAGCGTTGACAGCTTGCCTTCATGGATGACGACGTTGTCGCGCAGCAGGCGCACGCCCGAACCGCGTTCCACCCTGCCGTCGGTAACCCGGCAGCCGGCGACCTTGCCGACTTTCGAGACGTTGAAGACTTCGAGGATTTCCGCGTAGCCCAGGAAGGTTTCGCGGCGCTCCGGCGCCAGCATGCCCGAAAGCACCTGCTTCATGTCATCGACGAGATCGTAGATGATCGAGTAGTAGCGGATTTCGATGCCCTCGCGCTCGGCGGCCTCTTTCGCCTGCTTGTTGGCGCGCACGTTGAACGCCAGGATCGGGGCGTTGGAGGCAATCGCCAGCGCCACGTCGGATTCGGTGATCCCGCCAACCGCGCCATGCACGACCTTGGCGGCGACCTCATCGGTGCCGAGCTTGGCAAGCGCCTGTTCGATCGCCTCGACCGAACCCTGCACGTCGCCCTTGACGACCACCGCCGCTTCCTTGAGCTCGCTGGTCTGCAACTGGCTCATCATCTGTTCGAGCGAGCCGCGCGAACCGGCCTGCTTGGCCGCCGCCTTGTCGCGGGCAAGCCGCTGGCGGTAGTCGGAAATCTCGCGCGCCCGCGCTTCCGTCTCGACGACCGCGAAACGCTCGCCGGCAGCCGGCGCGCCGGAAAGGCCGAGGATCTCGACCGGGGTCGAGGGCGGAGCCTCGGCGACCGGATCGCCGCGATCGTCGACCAGGGCGCGAACCTTGCCCCACTCATTGCCGGCGATGACGATGTCGCCGGTCCGCAGCGTGCCGCGCTTGACGAGAATGGTGGCGACCGGGCCGCGGCCCTTGTCGAGCTGCGATTCGATCACCGTGCCTTCCGCCGTCCGGTCGGGATCGGCCTTCAGCTCGAGAATTTCCGACTGCAGCAGGATCGCGTCGAGCAGCCCGTCGAGATTGGTGCCCTTGAGCGCGGAGACTTCCACTTCCTGGGTCTCGCCGCCCATGCTCTCGACGAACACTTCGTGCTGCAGCAGTTCGGTCTTCACCTTGCCGGGATCGGCCGACGGCTTGTCGATCTTGTTGACCGCGACGATGATCGGCACATTGGCCGCCTTGGCGTGGTTGATCGATTCCACCGTCTGCGGCATCACGCCGTCATCGGCCGCCACCACCAGGATGGCGATGTCGGTCGCCTGTGCGCCGCGGGCGCGCATGGCGGTGAAGGCTTCGTGGCCGGGCGTGTCGATGAAGGTGATCTTCTGGCCGTTCTTCTCGACCTGATAGGCGCCGATATGCTGGGTGATGCCGCCGGCTTCGCCCTTGACCACATTGGCGTTGCGGATCGCGTCGAGCAGCGAGGTCTTGCCGTGGTCGACATGGCCCATGATCGTGACGACCGGCGGGCGGGACGCCAGGTGGGCGGGATCGTCCGCCGTGTCGAACAGGCCCTCCTCCACGTCGGATTCGGCAACGCGGCGCACCGAATGGCCGAATTCGGCCGCGATCAGTTCCGCCGTGTCGGCGTCGATCACGTCGCCGGGCTTCATCATCTGGCCCTGCTTCATCAGGAATTTGATGACATCGACCGACCGCTCCGACATGCGCGCGGCGAGGTCCTGAATGGTAATGGTTTCGGGTAGCTGCACTTCGCGTGATATCTTTTCTCTTGGGCCGGACTGGCCGAGGGCGGCACGTTTGGCCTTTTCCTGGCGCCGCCTGAGCGCGGCGAGCGACGGGCCGCTGCCGCCATCGCCGTCAAGCGCATTGGTCAGCGTCAGCTTAGTGCGGCGACGGTCATCGCCACCGCGCGGCTTCGAAGGCATCCGGTCGTCATCGCCGGTTTTCTTGCGCTCGAACGGTTTGAGTTCTTTGACCTTCGGTTCGTCGCGGGACTGTTTCTTCGGCGCATCGCGATCGGCGGGCGCGGGCGGCGCGGCAGCCGCCGCCGCTTCGCGTTCCAGGCGCTCGCGCTCCTCGGTCTCGCGTTTGGCGGTCTCCTCCTCGCGGCGTTTCTGCTCCTCGCGGTCGGCACGGCGGCGGGCATCGAGGTCGGCGCGCTTCTGCGCCTCTTCGGCGGCCTTGCGCTGTTCCTCGCCCTGGCTGCGGGCAGCCTCTTCCAGCGCCTTGCGCCGGGCTTCCATCTCGTTTTTCGACAGATTGCTGGCGGCATCCTCAAGCGAGGTCGTCCGTGTCACCGCAGCCGGCGCATCGGCGGGTTTCGGTGCTTCGCCGGGCTTGTTGATCCGGCGTTTGCGCGTTTCAACCACCACGGATTTTGTGCGGCCATGGGAGAAGTTCTGGCGCACCGTTCCCTTGGTGACACCGCCGCGCAAGCTCAAGGTCTGCTTGGGCTTTACGCTCAGCCTCTCATCGTTGTTTTCTTCACTCATATACCGTTCTTTTTCCCGTTGGTTGGCCGGAGGTCTGGTCGATACCCCGGTCCGCGGTCTTGATTGGAGCGCTTTTTGGACCTTAAGCGCGCAAAAATCCAGTCCCAATTCGTTTTGCGGCCTGCCCGCCGCGCTTTCTTCTCATGCCTTGACCCTATTCGCCGCCCTGACCGGAAAACCCGGTCGCGGCAAAACCCGAACAGGGTGCCTCCCGGCCCTCATAGGCCTGCCAGCGCCGGATCGCCGCGACGAGATTTGCCGTCGCGCCGCCGCGCAGTGCTGCGGCATGCATGACATTGCCGGTTCCCAGCACCGCGCTCATGGCCTGCGAGGGCCAGCAATCGGCGACCAGCACATCATCGCCCTCCATGTGGCGGAGGAAGGCGATCGCCTGGCCAAGCTTGCGCCGCCCGTCGGCCGCCGCATCCTCCGCATGCAGCAGCAGCGCCGCCCCGTTCGAGCGGATGGCACTGTCGACCTTGGCAAAGCCGGTAACGACCAGCCCTGCCTTGCGGGCAAGGCCGAGCGCCTGCAGGGCCCGTTCGCAGAGCAGAGCGCCAGTCAGATCGGCAAGGTCCTCGCCGGCATCGATCGCGGTCTTCAGGCTCCTGGCGAAAAGCCCTTTGGCCACCGCCTTTTCGACGCTTGAGCGACTGGCTTCCACCCAGACGCCGCGGCCCGGCAGGTTTTCCTTCAGGTCCGGATAGAGGCGGTTTTCAGGCCCGGCAACGAAACGGATCAGCCTGTCCCGCGCCATTTCCCGGCGCGAGACGATACAGGTTCGGGCGTTTGGCGTGTTTTTCAAGCGCGCGTTCCCGTTCTTTCATCCGCAGGCCTGCCGAGCCGGTCACCGGCTCAGGCTCCCGCCGTCTCGGCGCCGGCAGCTTCTTCGCCCTCGCCGGCTTCGGGCTCGGCCGCCGCCATCAGTTCTTCCTCGGTGACCCAGCCGGCCTTGATGCGGGCCTGCATGATCATCGCCTCGGCATCGGCGCGCGAAACCTTGTATTCGGCAAGCAGGCCTTCGAAGCGCTGGACTTCGCCATCCTTGCGTTCGCTCCAGCCGCAGAGATCATCGACCGCGCAGCCGGCGAAGTCTTCCAGCGACTTGACGCCGTCCTTGCCGAGCGTCACCAGCATGGCGGTGGTCAGCCCGTCGATCTCCTTCAGCGCGTCGTCGACGCCCAGTGCCTTGCGCTCGGCATCGAGCTCGGCTTCGAGCTTGTCGAGGAACTCGCGGGCGCGCGCCTGCAATTCCTCGGCCGTTTCCTCATCGAAGCCCTCGATGGTCGAGATTTCGTCGGCGTCGACGTACGCCACTTCCTCGCCCGAGGAGAAGCCTTCGGAAGCCAGCAATTGCGCGACCATCTCGTCGACGTTGAGCGCCTCCAT
>JAGRLT010000064.1 GCA_020441665.1 Nitratireductor sp. | reverse complement strand
TCGACCCGCGCGCCTATCTGACGGCGCTGGCAGCCTATGTCGGCAACCATCCGAAGGGGGAAATCCGGCAAGGCATAGGCGTCGTGGATGCCACGGCGGATGGCGCCGGGGTCAGCGTGACGCTCGGCGATGGCGCGCGGCTTCATGCCGGCCGCGCCGTTATCGCCAATGGCTGGGAAGCTTACGATCTGCTGGCACGGATGGGCGGCGGCAGGGGCGTCGCGGTCGGCGGGCGGCGGGTGACGGGCAGGGGCGTCAAGGGACAGGCCGTGCTGATCGACATCGCCCATGACGACGATCTGCCGATCCTCTATGACAGCGGCTCCTATGTGGTGCCCCAGGGCGCCGGCATGGGCGCCGATGCGACAGGCCGCGCCAGCCGGATCGCGGTGGGCTCGACCAGCACCGATGCGTGGCTGGACGATGGCGTCGCCATGGATGGGTCGGCACTGGAGGCGGCGCGCACCGGCTGCGATCCGGCCGATACGGGCTTCCTCGATCATGCCGTCACGTTCTGCCCTGCTCTGTCGGGCGCGCCGATCGCCGAAAGCTGGGCCAATATCCGCCCGCGCAACACGATCGCCGACGCGATCACCGGCAAGATCGGCACCGAACCGGCAACCGGCCCGGTCGACGGAACGGACCGGATCCGGCTTGCGGTGGGCGGCTTCAAGATCGGTTTCGGCATCGCGCATCTGAGCGGGGCACATGCCATCGGGTTGTGAAACGCCACAACCCGGTCCCGCGTCCCCGACATGCGCCCGTCGCAGCCAGAACATCGCAAGGGCCGCCGATTTCAGATAACCCCTTTCTGACCCTGATTTCAGGTGGAGCCGCAGCATGGCGTTTCGAGACGATGGCGTCGCGAAGCGTCCGGGGGATATGCTGATCCGCCACCCGCCGATCGGCCACCCGCCGATCCGCCATCCAAGGAGCCGGAGCGCATCATGGCCGAATTTCCTTCCAAAGCTAAAGTCGTCATCGTCGGTGTCGGCGGTATTGTCGGCGCCTCGGTGGCGCATCACCTGATCGAGCGCGGCTGGGACGACATCGTCGGCATCGACAAATCAGCGATCCCCACCGATATCGGCTCGACCTCGCACGCCTCGGACTTCTGCTATGCGACCAGCCATGATTTCCTGTCGTGCTGGACGACGCTCTATTCGATCGATTTCTTCGAGAAGCGCGGCCGCTACGCCAAGGTCGGCGGGCTGGAGATTGCGCGCGTGGGCGATGACGGCCGGATGGACGAGATCCGGCGCAAGGTAGCCTCGGCCAAGGCTTTCGGCACCGGCGCAAGGCTGGTCGATCCCGCCTTCATCAAGGAAAAGTTCCCGCTTATCGAGGAAGACATGGTGCAGGGCGGTCTATGGGATCCGGATGCGGGCCTCGTCGCACCGCGCTCGCAGACCGTTGCAGGCGAACTGGTCGACGAGGCGGTGGCGACCGGCAAGCTGCAGGCCTTCGCCAACACGCCGGCGCAGGATCTCATCGTCGAGAACGGCCGGATCACCGGCGTCCAGACCCATCGCGGCACGATCCATGCCGACCGGGTCATCATCTGTGCCGGCCTGTGGGGACGGCTCATGGCGGAGATGGTGGGCGAGGACCTGCCGGTCATGCCGGTCGACCATCCGCTGACCTTCTTCGGCCCCTACAGGGAGTTCGAGGGTACCGGCAAGGATATCGGCTATCCGCTGCTGCGCGACCAGGGCAATTCGGCCTATATGCGCGACACGGGCGATCCGACGACGCCGGAAGGCGGGCAGATCGAATGGGGCTATTACGAGCAGACCCATCCCAGGCTCTGCCATCCCCGCGATATCCTGGAAAAGGATCAGGCGCGGCTTTCGCCGTCGCAGCGCGATCTCGACATGGAGCAGATCATCGAGCCGCTGGAAAAGGCGATGGAGCTGACGCCGATCCTGGCCGAGCTCGGTTACAATGAGGGCCATTCCTTCAACGGCCTGTTGCAGGTGACAACCGATGGCGGCCCCTCCATGGGCGAGAGCCAGAAGGTGCGCGGTCTGTGGTATGCAGTGGCGATCTGGGTCAAGGACGCGCCCGGCATGGCGAAACTGCTGGTCGACTGGATGACCGACGGCCGCACGGAAATCGACCATCACGCGATCGACTATTCCCGCTTCTATCCGCACCAGATGGAAGAGCAGTTCATCTGGGAGCGCTGCACCGAAACGGCGATGAAGATCTACAATCCGGCGGTTCATCCGCGCGAACCCTTTGCCGGCGGGCGGGGCGTGCGCCGTTCGCCCTTCTATGAGCGCGAGGTGGAACTGGGCGGGCATTTCATGGAACTGGGCGGCTGGGAGCGCGCCCATGGCTACGCCGCCAACGCGCCCCTGCTGGAGAAATGGGGCGACAAGGTTCCCTTGCGCGAGAACGAATGGGACAACCGCCACTTCTGGCGCGTGTCCAATGCCGAACATCTGGAGATGACCGACAATTGCGGCATTGTGAACCTGTCGCATTTCCACATGGTCGACATCTCCGGCCCCGATCACGTGGCGCTGCTGGAATGGCTCTGCGCCGCCAAGATCGGCGGCGACACCATGGTGGGCAAGGGCATCTATACCCACTTCCTGGACGATGAGGGCATGGTGCGGGCCGATTTCACCGTCTTCCGCATGGCCGATCGCTGCCGCCTGGTCAACGGTGCGGACGCCGGCCCGCGCGATTTCCACTACATGCGGCGCGTCGCCGAGGACAGGGGGCTCGACGTCACCATCACCGATGTGACGTCGGACTTCACGACGGTCGGCATCTGGGGGCCGAATGCCCGCGAGACGCTGAAGAAGGTGGTTGCCGATCCGGCGGGGCTCGATCCCGGGAACTTCCCCTTTGCGGCGATCAAGCCGGTCTCGATCGCCGGCAGGACGGTTACCGCCTTCCGCATTTCCTATGTGGGCGAGCAGGGCTGGGAATTGCACATGAGATACGAGGACGGGCTTGCCGTCTGGGACGCGCTGCGCGAGACCGGCGTCATGGCCTTCGGCGTCGAGACCTATGCCAATACGCGCCGGATGGAGAAAAGCCTCAGGCTGCAGAACGCCGACCTCTTGACCGAGTACAATCTCTATGAGGCCGACCTGGCGCGTCCCAAGGTCAAGGAAGCCGATTTCCGCGGCAAGGCGAAGCATCTCGAATATCGCGAGCGCGACCATCAGCCGGCCATGCTGTGCACGCTGGTGATGACCGACAATACGGATGCCGCGGGCGTCGGGCGCTATCCCGTCGGCATCATGCCGGTGATGGATCCCGAAACCGGCGAGACGCTGGTCGATGCGCTCGGCCGCCGCTCGTTCACGACCTCGGTCGCCTTCGGCCCGACGATCGGCAAGAACATCGCACTTGCCTATCTGCCGTGGGCCTACTGTCAGAAGGGGCGGAAACTGCAGGTGGAATATTTCGGCGAGACCTATCCCGTCGAGGTTGCGGGCGTCGGCTATGAACCGCTTTACGATCCTGAAAACTCCAAGCCGAAGAGTTGAGGTCGGGTTGCATGCAAGGAAAAAGCCGGGGCGAAAACCCCGGCTTTTTTCGCTTCCCGGCAAGGTGCGTCAGTTGGTCAGGCCGCCCGGACCCGAATGGCAGGTCAGCTTGATCGGCACCCACTGACTGGCGATCGCCTGGTTCCTCGCGACGATGCGGTAGCGGCGGTCGGTCGACTCCTTGAAGGTATATTCCTTGCTCCAGCGCTTCACATAGCCGCCATTGACCTTGGTGGTGGTGACCGAAGCATTCTGGCTGGCGCCGTCATGGCGTTCGAGAACGAAGGGAACATCGCCCGGCTTGGTGGTCCAGATCTCGGTGACGAGATGGACCGGCTTGCCGCATTGCGGCTGGGCGGGGATGGTGTAGAGCTTGATCTGGCTCACTTTGAGTTCCGTCGGCACGCGTTGCGGATTGTTCGGTTTCGCCTGGCAGACGGCGCGGACCACGAACTTGCCGTTCTTCTGCGCGCTGTCGCCCGGCGCGTTTTCGCTGATGGCCATCATCATCGGCAGTTCCATGTCGTGCACGACCTTCTGCGATCCGCCGAAGACATCGCACACCGCCGCAGCCTTGCCCTGCAATTTGGTCAGCGTCGTCTTGCCGAGCGATGCGGTGTGCAACTGCTCGAATTTCTTGGTTTCATAGCCCGCCGGCAACTGCCACAGCGTCATGCCCGTATCGGACAGGATGACATGGGCGGCATGGACCTTGCGGGATGCCTTGAAATAGATCTTGATGCGGGTGTTGAAACTCTTCGACTGGCTGGTCCAGACCCATTTGCCGTTCTTGAACTCCATGTTCATGTAGGGAACGTCCTCGAACGCATTGTTGACCTGGTGGAACTTCATTTCCTTGATGTTGGCCTGTGCGGCGGTACCGGCCACCAGGGCAGGAAGGGCGATTGCCGCTGCGAGAACGGTTTGGACGATGGTTTTCATGCTTCAATTCCTCATTTGACTTGCCCCGGTGACCGATCGGTGTGAAACAGGCTGAGCAATCACTGCCAGCCGGATATATCGGGCTCGGGGGCAATACAGGCAGGAGATTCCGCACGTTGTGACGGGATGCACAGTTGCGATGGGCAGGCGCCACGATCTTGTTGCCGCCATGGTGCTATTCTACACAGGCAGGGTCAGCCGGCGGCCAGGGTGTGACCCGCCGGACAAAGGCGCAGATGTTTACGGCAATTCGAAACTTCAGAGTGGGGATGGAGCGGTCGCGGTGCGTGGCACGCTCGGCGCGCCGGGCGCTTGCGCTGCTCGCGCTGCATGCGCTGACAGGCCAGGCGGCCCATGCCCAGGATGCAAGCCAGGTGCCGCCGCGCGCCGCCGAAGCGGTGAACGCGCTGCAAAGCGAAAGCTGGCGAGCCATCGAGGCCGGGCTCGACGTTCTCGAAGTCTCCTCGGCGCTCGGAACGCGGCTCACCGCCCTGCGGCTCAAGGATGAGGCGTTTCGTTTCGCGGTGCTGCAGGCGGACAAGGCGGGGGGAATTACCGCGCGCAGCGGCGTCGAGCAGTCCGAGGCGGTGCTGGCGGTCAATGGCGGGTTCTTCGCCGCCCGCTCCGACGGCAAGCTCGTTCCCGTCGGCATGCTGATCGATGACGGGCAGGCACGTTCGCAGGCGTGGAAGGATTCGGGCGGTTATCTGACGATCGACGACAAGGGCAGGGCGGACATCCTGCTGACCGCCGCCGGTCCGCCGGACGATGCCCGCGAGGCGATCCAGAGCCGGCCGGTGCTGATCGAGCCCGGCGGCAAATGGGCGATGCGCACCAATACGCTGGATCAGGAGCGCCGGACCCTGTTCTGCCGGCTGGACGATGGGACATCGCTGTTGCTGGTGGTGTCCGGGCAGGGGCTCAGCCTGTATGAAGCGGGCTGGATCCTGCGCGGCCCCCGATGGGGCGGTTTCTTCGACTGCGACGCGGCCATAGCCCTTGACGGCGGCAGTTCGACGCAACTGACGATCGATGGCGAATGGGATCTCAGGGTCGATCCGTTGCTGCCGGTGCAGAATCTGTTGACCGTGCAGCGGCGCGAGGCGCAAAGCCAATAGCTCCCGGCCTATTGGCGCTCCTGCAGCGGCGATTTGCCATACATCTCGCGATAGCATTTGGAAAAATGCGAGGCGGAAACGAAGCCGCAGGCGATCGCCACATCGACCACCGGCATGGTTGACTGGCGCAGCAGGTGGCGGGCGCGGTCGAGGCGGACTTCGAGGTAGTAACGCGCCGGCGAGCGGCCCATCTGCCCCTGGAACAACCGCTCGATCTGGCGCCGGGACAGGCCGACATAATCGGCGATCTCGACCAGCGACAGGGGCTCGGAAATATTGGCTTCCATGAACTCGATGATCGAGATCACCTTGGTGTTCTGTACGCCGAGACGGGCGCGCAGCGGCAGGCGCTGGCGGTCGTTGGGATTGCGAACGCGGTCGGTGAGCGCCTGTTCGCAGACCCGGTTGACCAGTTCCTCGTCATTGTCGCGGCCGATCAGCGACAGCATCATGTCGAGTGCCGCGGTGCCGCCGGCGCAGGTCCAGATATTGCCGTCCATCTCGTAGAGGTCGGCATAGACATCGGCGGTTGGAAACTTTTCCTGAAAGCCCGGCAGGTTTTCCCAGTGGATGGCGCAACGCTTGCCGTTGAGAAGGCCCGCGGCGGCAAGCAGGTGGGCCGCCGTGCACAGGCCGCCCACGGTGACACCGGCATTCTTGCATTCGCGCAGATAGGCAAACAGCGACTTGTTTTCGGCCTTTTCGACCAGAAGGCCGGAACAGACGAACATGATGGTCGGCCGGCGCGAGCCGGTCAGTGCGTGGCGTTCCTGGTCGAGGGAACAATCGACCGTGACTTCGATGCCGTTGGAGGCGATGACCGGATTGCCGTCGAGGGAGGCAAGCCGCCAGGAATACATGTCGCGGCCGAGCATGCGGTTGGCCAGCCGCAGGGGTTCGATCGCTGTCGAGAAGGCGATCATCGAAAAATTGGGAACGAGAAAGAAGACGATCCGCTTTTCGGCCCGCGTCTCGGTGACCGGGGGCCTTGCCGGAACTTCCTGCGGAATCGCCGAATGTACAGCCACCTACCCCTCCGCAGCGGTTTCACGCGCCGTTGGCACCGGTTGCGCAACCAGGCCAACCTGTCGCAAATGCGACATACCTCCGAATTGGGTCTGTTGCAAAGCGAATCTTGTTCGACGGCAAACAAAAAGACCCGGAGCGCCAATCGCCACCGGGCCTTCTGAGGTAAATGACGGACGGTTCGTTATACCGTCATGCCGAACCGGGTCGCGGTAAGCGCGGCGGCTTCACCGGGCATGGAGCGGGCCATGCGGGCACGGGCAAATTCGGTGTTGAGGTTGATTTCGCGGTTGCGGCGGAAAAAAAGCAGCTTTTTCATCGTTCAACTCCATGCTCTTCAGGATCACACAGAGTCGCCTTGCTTGCCAAAGGAAGGTTCCAGGACGGCGCCGCCCCCCCCTGTGGCGCGGTGCCCGTCATCCCAACGCAGTTTCATTGGGGCGGCTCACCGTGCGATATATTCCTGTTCGGGGCGCCGCTCCAGTGCAATTGCGACATGGTACCCATGCAGAGGCGACATGGTTCGCAGGGCCATGCGGATGGCGGGCGGGAGCCGGATCAGGGACAGGCAGCGCGTCTGTCCGCGCTTAACCGCATCGGCTGGCAAGATCGCCAATCGAATGGCCGATGACGTCCCAATCGCCGGTCGCCTCGAGATCGGCGTCCTGGCCGGGGCCATGTTCGGTTGCGCGCGGCAGGAAGCCCGTCATGAGGCCGACGTCCCGGGCGGCGGCCAGATCTTCGTTGTGGGCGGCGATCATCATCACTTCGCCGGGTTGAAGCCCGATCGCCGAACAGCTTTTCCGGTAGACTTCCGGCTGCGGCTTGTAGTTGCCGGCGATATCGGCGCCCAGGATCGTATCCCAGGGCAGCGTGGCGAAGCGCGCAAGCCGGATCATCAGCCGGATCGAACCGTTGGAGCAGGGGGCGATGAAGCCCAGTTCGCGGAATTTCCGCAGGCCCTCGACGCTGTCAGGCCAGGGCGGCAGGCACTCCCAGGCCTGGGTGAGTTCGTCCCGCTCGTCGTCGTCGAACCGGTCCTCGAGCCCGGTCTCGGCGAGCAGCAGGTCGAGATTTTCCCGGTGCAGCGTATCGAGCACGACATAGCCGCGCTTGCCGTCGCGGATGCGCTGCATGGCCGGCTGATACTGGCCGCGCCAGCGATCGGCGAATTGCGCCGAATCGAAATCGATGCCCTTGGCGGCGAAAATCCGTTCGGCATAGAAGGCAACGCCGCTGCGCCAATCGACCACGGTGCCAAAGACATCGAAAAGGAAGGCTTTGGGGCGTGCTTTCATGGCTGGCGGCTTCTCTGGGCGGCGGGCTTGGACACGGGCGCCCGGCAGCATAGGACGATCAATTCCGCGTGGCCAAGGCCGAAAAGCGCTTTTCGGCGCGGAAATTCCAGCTAGCATGGTGCGATGATCGCGCGAACGGCCCTTGCGAAGCATTGCGCTGCCCTGATGTCGGCGATGGCGCTGATAGTGACCGCTTGCACGGCCGCGCGTGCGCAGGAGCGCGAGGTCGATGTGGAACTGCTGATTGCCGTCGACGTGTCACGGTCGATGAATTTCAAGGAGCTTGAAATCCAGCGACGGGGCTATGCGGCGGCGCTGACGGATCCCCAGGTGCTCGATGCGATGTTCTCGGGGCTTACCGGCCGCGTGGCGATCGCCTTTCTCGAATGGGCGGGCGATGGCAGCCAGAGCGTGATCGTGCCCTGGCGTGAAATCGCGAAGCCGGAGGATGCCCGGGCCGTGGCGGAAATGCTGCGCACCCGGCCCTCGATGACCATGCGTTTCACTTCGATTTCCGGGGCCATCCTGACCGGCATGCAGATGTTCGAGAACAATGGCTTTGCCGGGCTCAAACGGGTGATCGATGTTTCCGGCGACGGGCCGAACAATCAGGGTGCGCCGGTCGAAGAGGCGCGCGATCTGGCCGTCGCCAATGGCATCATCATCAACGGCCTGCCGCTGATGACCACGGGTGACGGGTTGTCGCGCTATGCGATCCCCTTTCTCGATCGCTACTACATCGATTGCGTCATCGGCGGACCGGCATCGTTTTCGCTGCCGGTCGATCGCTGGGAAGCCTTTCCGGAAGCGGTGCGGCGCAAACTGGTGCTGGAACTGGCCCATGCGCCGCCCGGAACCGGGCGGGATGGCGCGGCGAACGCATTGCCGGTGACGCGCATTGCGGACCGGTCCAAGGTCGATTGCCTGATCGGCGAGCGGCTGCGCATGCAGTGGGATCTTCAATAGGCAATGGGCAGTAGGGCAGGCAGGGCGATGGGGCGTCAAAGCATTGCGCCGCCGGGCTTTTTCGGCGAAAGTGCGGTATGGCTTCCGCACCCTTTACCCTTGGCATCGAGGAAGAATACCTGCTGGTCGACCAGGAGACGCTCGATCTGGCGCCGGCGCCCGATGCGCTGATGCGCGATTGCGCGAAGGAACTGGAAAACAAGGTCAGCCCGGAATTCCTGCAATGCCAGATCGAAGTCGGCACCGGGGTCTGCGAGACGATCGGCGAGGCGCGCGCCGACCTTTCCTATCTGCGTCGCACCATCAAGCGGGTGGCGAATGGTTACGGCCTGGCGCCGCTCGCCGTCTCGACGCATCCCTTTGCCGACTGGCAGATACAGACCCATACCGACAAGGACCGCTACAATACGCTGGAAAAGGATCTCGGCGGCGTGGTGCGGCGGCTGCTGATCTGCGGCATGCATGTGCATGTCGGGCTCGAAAGCGACGATCTGCGGATCGATATCTGCAACCAGCTTTCGTACTTTCTGCCGCACCTGCTGGCGCTGTCGTGTTCGTCGCCGTTCTGGCAGGGACGGGATACCGATCTCAACTCCTACCGGCTGACGGTCTTCGACAATCTGCCGCGCACCGGACTGCCGCCGAACTTCGCAAGCTATTCGGAATATCAGCGTTCGGTGCAGATCATCATCGACAGCGGCCTGATCGAGGACACCTCGAAAATCTGGTGGGATTTGCGGCCCTCGTCGCGTTTTCCGACGCTGGAAGCGCGGGTCTGCGATGTCAGCCCGATCCTCGAACATACCTTGTCGATCGCCGCGCTCATCCAGTCGCTGACGGCAATGCTGTGCGAACTCAAGGCGCACAATCAGCGCTGGCGGCAATACAGCGAGTTCCTGATCGAGGAAAACCGATGGCGGGCGCAGCGCTACGGCGTCAGCGGGGGGCTGATCGATTTCGGCCGCGGGCAGGTGGTCGGCTATGGCGATCTGCTGGAAGAGATGATCGCATTGGTGCGGCCCCATGCCGAGGCGCTCAACTGCATGGCTGAGGTCGAGGGCGCGCGGCAGATCCTGGCACAGGGCAACAGCGCGACGCGCCAGCGGGCGGTGCTGAAAGCGGCGATTGCGGGCGGTGCCGACCGTGCCGAGGCGATGAAGGAAGTGGTCAGGGCGCTGGCGGCGGAGTTTGCCGAAGGGCTTTGAGGCGGAATAGGGAGACGGTCTGCGGGATCCAGTCCGCCGGTCCGAAACGATTTCAAGACGCAGCGATGAATACCGTAAACCGTCCCCTTGTGCAGGTTTTGGCGCCCCGCATGGCGTTCACTGCCGATTGAGCGAACGGCGTCGGTTGGCGAGCCGCAGGCGGTCGAGTTCCCGCGCCGCATTGATCTCGATCGGCAGGCCGAGAACCTGTTCCACATCGTCGCGAGTAAGGCCGATATCGTTCAGCATCCTGCCATCGAGCCGCAGCAGATTGTGGGCGGCGGCGCGGTTGATGCGGGCCTGACGTCGCCTGCGATAGCCCTCGGTCAGGACATGCCAGGCCCTTGCGGCAATCGCCAGAATGCCTTCATGGGGCACGGTGCGGGTATTCGCCAGATGGCGGTTGATGGGGTGGGTATATCCGTCGTGAATGGTCATTTTGGTTCTCCTTGTGCGTTTGAGGAGACCTTCGCGAATGTCTCGGCTGGACAATCGCGCAAAAGAATGCTTCAATCAAACGAATAAGAAAAACATGAGCTTTCAGATTTTCTGATAGATAACACACCCTCAAACCCTTTCCGGGGAGACCGCCAGTGAACTCTCATTCCATGCCCCATGCGTTGCCCCTGCTGGAGCTCGATGTGTTGAAGACCGTCGTGGCGATCGCGGAGACCGGCAATTTCTCATCGGCCGCCGAAGCGGTTCTGCGTACGCCGTCGGCCGTTTCCATGCAGGTCAAGAAGCTCGAGGACATTCTGGGCCGGCCGATCTTCGTGCGCGACAGCCGGTCGGTATCGCTGACGCCCGATGGCGAGGTGGTGCTGCAGCATGCCCGCCGGGTGATCGCGCTCAACCAGGATATCGTCAGCCAGTTCATCACGCCGGAGGTTGCCGGCGTCGTGCGGCTTGGCGCGCCCGATGATGTTGCCGAACAGATGCTGCCCTCCATGCTGCGCCGGTTTGCCCAGAGCCACCCCTGCGTCACCGTCGATGTGGTGGTCGACTATTCCGGCCGGCTGATCGAGCGGGTGCGCAACCGGACGCTCGATGTGACGATCTTCACCTGCGGAGCCCGGGCGGTGGAGCGTGAGAACGGCGAGGTGCTGAAATCGGAGCCGCTGGTATGGGCCGGCGCCAAGGGCGGGATCGCCCATGAAAAGCGGCCGGTTCCGATCTCGGTCTGGGAGGAAGGCTGCATCTGGCGCGAAACATCGATCGGCGCGCTCATGGAGGCGGGGATAGAGCATCGCATCGCGTTCCAGAGTTCGCATATTTCGGGCCAGAAGGCGGCGATCCTGGCCGATCTGGTGGTGGCGCCGATTCCGATTTCCTCGCTCGACGAGCGCATGGTGCGGCTGGACGGCAAGGGCGGCCTGCCCGACCTGCCGATGCATTCGCTTGCCATGATCACGGCGGACAATCTGTCGAACCCGGCAAAGGCCGCCGCCGATCATTTGCGGGCGTGTTTTGCCAAGCCGGAGGCAGCGCGCCTTGCCGCCAGGCCGATGGAACGGGCCGGGTAGGGAAGCCTATCCGCGCGACCGTCTGCGCCGTCGGCCGCCTTCGCTGCCATCGCCCGTCTCGGCGGCCTTGCGCGCGGGCAAGCGCACTTCCTTCGCCAGGTTGGGGAAGGCGTCGGCCTTGTTGGGCAGGGCCATGGCATTGACGAAATGGCGCTGGAAATCAGGTTCGAGCGCGGTTTCGATCTTCTCGACGCGGCGCACGGTTTCCTCGATTTCACGGCGGTAGCCGCGGTTGAGCAGGGCCATCTTGGCGCCGTAGCCTGCGGCATTGCCGACCGCCTTGACCTTTGACAGATCGCAGTCGGGAATGAGCCCCAGCACCATGGCGTATTTGGGATCGATGAAGGTGCCGAAGGCGCCGGCGAAGGAGATCGAATCGACCGCCGCAAGCCCCTTCTTGTCCATCAGCAGCCGGATGCCGGCATAAAGTGCCGCCTTGGCGAGCTGGACGGCACGCACATCGGTCTGCTTGATGACGAGTTCCGGCTCGCCGCGCCATAGCAGGTAAGAGAAGGTGCGGCCTTCCTGGACAATGCGGTTTGACCTTGCGGCAAGCGATCCGTCGACGACGCCATCTTCCGAGATGATGCCGGAAAGATACATCTCTGCGACGACCTCGATGATGGCCGAGCCGCAGACGCCGGTGACGCCGGTCCTGGCAACGCCCTCGGAAAAGCCTTCCTCGTTGGACCACTTGTCGCAGCCGATGACGCGGACCCTGGGTTCCAGCGTTTCGGGATCGATGCGCACGCGCTCGATGGCGCCGGGGGCGGCGCGCTGGCCGCAGGAGATTTCCGCGCCCTCAAAGGCCGGCCCCGTGGGGGAGGAGGCGGAGACGACGCGGTCGCGATTGCCGAGCACGATTTCGGCATTGGTGCCGACATCGACGACCAGCATCTGGCTGTCCTGGCGGTGCGGCCCCTCGCAAAGGGTGACGGCGGCGGCATCCGCGCCGACATGGCCGGCAATGCAGGGCAGCATATAGAGGCGGGCGCCGGGATTGACGTCGAGCCCCATCTCCGCGGCATTGGCGTTGACAGGGCCCGAAACGGCAAGCGCGAAGGGGGCGCCGCCCAGTTCCGTCGGGTCGATGCCGAGGAAGAGGTGGTGCATGATCGGATTGCCGACAAAGACAAGGTCGAGAATGTCGCGGCGGTCGATGCCGGCCTCGGCGCAGACCTGACCGATCAGCTCGTCGAGCGCCTTGCGCACGGCATCCGTGAGCGCGCCGCGGCCGTCGGGGTTCATCATCACATAGGAGACCCGGCTCATCAGGTCTTCGCCGAAGCGGATCTGCGGGTTGGGTGTGCCCGAGGACGCGATGGTGGAGCCCGACAGCAGCGAGACCAGATGCAGCGCGATGGTGGTCGAGCCGATGTCGCAGGCAATGCCGTAGGCTTCGTTCTTGAAGCCGGGATAGACGGCGATGATGCGCGCGCGGCCCTCCTCCTCGTCGCGATGAACGGCGACCGTCGCCTTCCACTCGCCCTGCCGCAGTACCTTCTGGATGGTGGGCAGGATGGCGAAATCGACGGTCAGGCCGGTCAGGCCCCAATCCTTTTCGAGCGCTGCCTTGAGTCGGTCGAAATCGCCGAGCGGCTTGTGCATGTCGGGTTCGTCGATCTCGACATAGCAAAGGTGGACGGCGGTGTTGCGCTCGATGATGCGTCCGTCATCGGCCTTGCGCACGATCTGGGCGTTGATCTGCAGGTCCTGGGGAATGTCGATGACGAGATCGCCCTCGATATAGGCCGAGCAGGACAGGCGGCGGCCCTCCTTCAGCTCGCGCTTTTCGGCGTAGCGGATTTCCTTCGCCCCAAGCGGCGAGATGTTCTCGGCCTTCGAGGTGATGCCGTGCTTGGCGAACTGCCCGGTCTGCACCTCGCACTGGCAGCGGCCGCAAATGCCGCGCCCGCCGCAGACCGATTCGACGTAGACGCCCAGTTCGCGCGCCGCGTCGATGATCGCCGTGCCTCTGGGAAAACGGCCCCTTTTGCCCGACGGCATGAACAGAACGAGGGGATCCTGGGTCATTGGTTTGTCCATATCACGCCCTCACTGTCCTGTGCCTATGCCGAGGGGAACCGTTCGCCGATCCTCAGGCGCCCCTCCGGCCTGCCCGTCCGGCGCGGCCGGCGCGCGCGCCACGGGCACCGCCCGGAGCCGCATCGGGATCGCGGTTGAAGGCGATCCAGGCGGCACCGCCCGAATCGTGGTTGAGCAGGAAGTTGGCGGCGCGGATCGCTTCCATCTCCTTGCCAGGGCGCGATCTGGTCGAGCCGAGACCGAACATCTTGACGAAGGCCTCGTCGTCCATGTCCGGCGGCAGGATGATGCCGGCTGCCTCGACCTCGGCGCGTTTCTCGGCGATCTTCTTGGCGCCGACCGGAACGGCGACCGGGTTCATGATCGCGCTGGTCATGCCGGCGGCGTAGGCCATCGGCAGGAAGGCGTTGTTGATGCCGTGGCGGTTGGGCAGGCCGAAGGAGATGTTCGACGCGCCGCAGGTGGTGTTGACGCCCAGTTCCTCGCGCAGGCGGCGCACTAGGGTGAAGACCTGGAGGCCGGCGGTCGCCATGGCGCCGACCGGCATGACGAGCGGGTCGACGACGATGTCGTTCGGCTTGATGCCGTAATCGGCGGCGCGCTCGACGATCTTCTTGGCGACGGCGAAGCGGACGTCCGGGTCCTCGGAAATGCCGGTGTCGTCGTTCGAGATCGCCACAACCGGCACGTCGTATTTCTTGACCAGCGGCAGAACCTTTTCCATCCGCTCTTCCTCGCCGGTGACCGAGTTGAGCAGCGGGCGGCCCTTGGCATTCGCAAGGCCGGCCTCCAGGGCGCCGGGAACCGAGGAATCGATGCAAAGCGGACAGTCGGTCACGTTCTGGACCACTTCGACAAGCTGCGCCATCAGCGTCGGCTCGACGAAATTGTTGTCGGCATAGCGCGGGTCCTCGGCCATCTTGCCGGAGAAGACGGCGCCCGAATTGATGTCGAGCACGGTGGCGCCGGCGGCGACCTGGGCGATGGCATCGGCCTCGACGCGGGAGAAATCGCCGCGCTCCAGTTCCTCGTTGAGGATTTTGCGGCCGGTCGGATTGATGCGCTCGCCGATCACGCAGAAGGGCCGGTCGAAACCGATGATCACTTCCTTGGTGGCGGAGGCGACGAGGGTATGGGTCATTCAATTGCTCCTATGATATAAAGATATCTTTATATCCTTGATCGGGTGAATTCAAGGTCGTGAATGTCGGTCAATGGACCACTTCATCGATGATTTGCTGCGGGGTCAGCGGCTTGTCCACCGCCTCATGGCGTTCGATGATGCGCTCGGCATCGGGCGCCAGCTCGCGGTGCCAGGGCTTGCGGCCCTTGAGCACGCCCGATTCGGCGACGATCTCTGCGACGTATTCCTCCTGGCGGTAGGCCATGACATGGACACCGTGCACGCCGTCGATCTCCTTGACCTCGTTGATGATGTCGATGCAGATCTGCTTGCCTTCCTTCTTCTGGTCCTGGGCGCCTTCGAGCCGGCTGATGATGGCATCGGGAATGTGGATGCCCGGCACGTTGGAGCGGATCCAGCGGGCGGTCTTGGCGGAAGCCAGCGGGCCGACGCCGCACAGGATGAAGCATTGCTCGTGCAGGCCCATGTCGCGCACGCGCTTCATGTATTCGGCGAACATCGGCACGTCGAAGCAGTACTGGCTCTGGACGAACTGGGCGCCTGCCTCGATCTTCTTCTTCAGCCGCAGCGGGCGGAAATCATAGGGCGGGGCGAAGGGGTTGATCGCGGCGCCGAGAAAGACCTCCGGCGGCGTGGTCAGCTTGCGGCCCGACAGGAACTTGCCGTTGTCGCGCATGGAGCGCGCGGTGTTGAGCAGGCTCATGCAATCGAGATCGAAAACCGGCTTGGCGCCCGGCTGGTCGCCGGCCTGTACGCCGTCGCCGGTCAGGCACATGATGTTGGCGACGCCCATGGCGGCGGCCCCCAGAATGTCGCCCTGGATGGCGATGCGGTTCTTGTCGCGACAGGCGATCTGGAGGATCGGCGCATAGCCCATGCGGGTCAGAAGGGCGCAGATGCCGACCGACGACATGTGGCAGTTGGCGCCCGACGCATCGACCGCGTTGATGCCGTCGACCCAGCCCTCGAAGATCGCGGCGCGGTCATAAACATCGTTGGGATTGGCGGAATCGGGCGGGTTCAACTCCGTGGTGACGGCAAATTCGCCGCGCCGCAGGACGCGTTCCAGCCGGCCGCGGGAGAAATGGCCCGGCAGGGGCGCGAGCGGGCGCTCGACATCGCTGAGGAAACGGTCGATGCTCATGCTGCTTCTTCCTTCGATGCTTCGCGCTCGGCGGCGGCCTGGGCCGTCACGCGCAGCCAGGACGAGGTTTCGCGCAGGCTCTGGTCGACCGGTTTCTGGACCTTCAGGATCGCCTCATTGTCGCGCATGCGCTGGGAACCGGCCCATGCCTGGACCCAGACACAAGGCATGTCGGGCTCGACCTCGCAATTGCCGTTGGCGCGCACGCCGCCGCAGGGGCCGTTGCGCAACTGCTTGGGGCAGTTCATCGGGCAGGACATGCCGGTCGACGACAGGACGCACTGGCCGCACATGCGGCAGTCGAACATCAGGCCCTTGACCTGGCGCTCGACGAAGGTGACCGGGCGCTCGGCGCGGCCATAGCCGATCCAGTTCCAGAACGGGTGCAGCGTCAGGAACAGGCCGGCAAAGCGCTTGTAGAACCCTTCGAGAAAGCGGGCATTGCGCACCGACCACAGGCGGATCGAATAGGATCGCTGGCGCCGGCTTGGGCTCACATCGGCTGGCTTGAAGGCGGTTTTCGGCGCCTTCGCGCGCACAATGGCGGCCTGCGTGAGCTTCGGAGCGGTTTCTTTTGTGGGCGTGTCGCTCATGGCGCAATTCCCGCGATGGTGTGGACGTTTGCGATAACCGGAAGGGTGTCCGGTCTTTATTTACCCTTCCTTGCCGCCGGCCTTCACCAGGGCGACGAGGCGGGCCTTGTCGTATTCGGCTTCAAGTCGTTCGGCGGCTTTTGTCGCTTCCGCCTCGATGTCGTCGCCGACCTCTTCCGGCTCGCCCTTGCGCCACTCGGCGAGATAGGCATCGGAGTCCTTGGCGCCGACGCGCATGGCGCAGGCATCGATTGCCACGCCGAAGCGCTCGGGCAGTTCGCGCTTGGCGTTGGCGC
>JAGRLT010000063.1 GCA_020441665.1 Nitratireductor sp. | reverse complement strand
CGCGATGCCGATCGAGCGCAATTCCTTGACCGAATGCTGGGTCGGCTTGGTCTTGAGTTCGCCGGCAGCCGCAATCCACGGCATCAGCGTCAGATGGACATAGACCGCATGGTTGCGCGGCAGGTCATTGCCCAATTGACGGATCGCCTCGAAGAAGGGCAGCGCCTCGATATCGCCCACCGTGCCGCCGATCTCGCACAGCACGAAATCATAGCCCTCATTGCCGTCGAGGACGAATTCCTTGATGGCGTTGGTCACATGCGGAATGACCTGGACGGTGGCGCCGAGATAGTCTCCCCGGCGCTCCTTCTCGATGATGTTCTGATAGATGCGGCCCGTGGTGATGTTGTCCCGGGCATTGGCCGAGCGGCCGGTGAAGCGCTCGTAATGGCCGAGATCGAGATCGGTCTCCGCGCCATCGTCGGTGACGAAGACTTCGCCATGCTGATAGGGGCTCATCGTGCCCGGATCGACATTGAGATAGGGATCGAGCTTGCGCAGCCGGACCTTGTAGCCACGTGCCTGAAGAAGGGCTCCGAGAGCCGCCGATGCGATGCCTTTTCCGAGGGAGGAAACCACGCCGCCTGTGATGAATACATATCGCGCCATGGGAACTAAGCCCTATCTCCATTCTTGAGATTCGCAAAGGCAAAATTGCCGATGCCGCCTCTGCGGTTTTCTTTTTCACAACAAAAACGCCCGGTCGCGGGACCGGGCGTAAACTTGAACCGAAAGATCGGTTTACTGATCCGATGGCACCGCCGGCCCGCTGTTCTCCGGCTGCTTCTCGGTTTCCGGCGTGATCTGGTTGAGGATCGAGCCGCCATCCTGCTGGGTGCCCGCCGGCACCCGGTCGAGAATATCGGCCGAACTGCCCGCAACCTTGGCATAGATGCCAAGCGCGATCGAGGTAACAAAAAACGCCGCCGCGAGAATGGCGGTGGTGCGCGACAGGGCGTTGGCGGCGCCGCGCGCCGACATGAAGGCATTGCCCCCGCCGCCGCCGATGCCGAGGCCTCCGCCTTCCGAACGCTGCAGCAGAACGACAATCACCAGCGCGATGACCACCATCAGGTGGATGACAATGAGTACGGTTTCCATCGAAAAGTCCCGAATGCCCCGGACCGTTTTCCGGCGGCCCTGCGCTGCCCCTGAACAGAGCCCGCGCGGAAATGATTTCGCGCCTATCTATAGTCGCGCGGCGCCAGTTGCAACCGCCCGCCGTTCACAAAATGGGCTCAGTCGATTTCGAGATAGGCCGCCGCGATGCCGAGAAAATCCACTGCCTTGAGGCTGGCGCCGCCGACCAGCGCGCCGTCCACATTGGCGACCGACATCAATTCCCGCGCATTGCCGGGCTTGACCGAGCCGCCATAGAGAATGCGGATGCCGTTGCCGACATCGTTGTAGCGCTCGACCAGGGTCTTGCGGATGAAGGCATGGGCCTCCGCGACATCGTTCGCCGTCGGCGTCAGGCCGGTGCCGATCGCCCAGACCGGCTCATAGGCAACGACCAGTTCGCCGGCTTCCCAGCTTTCCGGCAGCGAGCCGGCAAGCTGGCTGCCCAGAACGCCGAGCGTATCGCCCGCTTTGCGCTCGGCCTCGGTTTCCCCGATGCAGACGATGGTCTGCAGCCCCTGGGCCAGCCCCGCCACCGCCTTTGCGCGAACGACCCCGTCGCTTTCGCCGTGATCGGCGCGGCGCTCGGAATGGCCGACAATCACCGCGCTGCCGCCGGCATCGGCGATCATCGCCGTGGAAATGTCGCCGGTATGGGCGCCGGAAGCCCTGGCGTGGCAATCCTGGGCGCCGGTCGCAAGCGGGCTGCCGGTTGCCGCCTGGCTGGCCTGAAACAGCAGCGTCGCCGGAACGCAGACCAGCATGTCGATCTCGGCCTGCAATTCCGGCGCGAAGCCGGAATGAATCGCGCCGATCTCGCCGAGATCGGCCATCAGCCCGTTCATCTTCCAGTTTCCGGCAACGAGCGGCTTAACTCCAGGTGTCATAATGCGTCGGGCTCCTACGGGTCTTGGCGCATGACCGCGCCGAATTCGATTGGCGGCGGGGTAGCACGGCGCGCCAGTCCGCGAAAGGCCGAATGAAGCCCCTCATTGCCGCTTCCACGGCGCGCAAATTCGCCGGTTGAGCCGCGGCTTTACTGTCTTTATAGAAGCGCAAACGGTTTTGCCGGGCGCAGGCGCCATCCGCCCTCCCGGCCATTTGACAGGACGAATTCATGCTCAGCATGTTGCGCAACGCGACCTCGAGTCTGGTCGCCAAGATCCTCCTTGCCCTCCTCGTCGTCAGCTTCGCGATCTGGGGCGTTTCCGGCTCGCTGCTCTACGGCAATACCGCGACCGTGGTCACCGTGGGCGAGACCCGGGTGGCACCGATCGAGTTCCGTCTCGCTTATGACCGGCAATACAATCTCATCCAGCGGCAACTGAACACCCGGCTGACCCGCGAACAGGCCGAATCCTTCGGCCTGACCGCCAATGTCATCCAGCAACTGGTCAGCGGCGCGGTGCTCGACGAAGCGGCACGCGAGATGCAGCTCGGCGTTTCGGACGCAAGGCTTGCCAACATCATCGGCGACGACGAAGCGTTTCGCGATGCGACCGGCCGGTTTTCCCGCGCCCAGTTGCGTTCCGCACTGCGCTCAATCGGCATGAGCGAGGCGCAATATGTCGATACCCGCAAGGCGGTCGCGATCCGCAACCAGATCGTCAGCGCCGTCAGCGCGGAATCGGCGCTGCCCGACGCCTTTTACGACATGCTGGGCGCGTTTCGCGGCGAGGAGCGCAAGTTCGACTATGCGGTCATCAAGGCCGAGGACATCGGCGAGATCGCCGAGCCGGACGACGCGGCATTGTCGGCCTATTACGAGGAACACAAGGGCGACTATGTGGCGCCCGAATACCGCAAGCTCGCCATCGTCAAGCTGGAAGCTGCCGACATCGCCAATGAAGGCGCGGTGACGGACGAGGAAATCGCCGAGGAGTACGAGGCGACCAAGGACCGTTTCAGCCAGCCGGAAAAACGCACGATCCAGCAGCTTGTCTTCGCCTCGGAGGAAAAGGCCCGCGAAGCCGCCGACAAGCTCGCCGGCGGGATGAGCTTTGCCGATCTCGTCGCCGCTGAAGGCAAGACCCTGGACGGCATTTCGCTCGGCACGCTCGCCCAGAAGGAGATTCCCGATCCCGCCCTTGGCGAAGCGGCCTTCGCCGCCAATCTCAACGAGCCGACCGTCCCCGTCAAAGGCCTGTTCGGCCAGGCCATTCTCAATGTCAGCGAAATTCTGGCCGGTTCCACCCTACCGCTGGCGGATGTCTCCGACCAGATCCGCAAGCAACTCGCGCTCGCCAAGGCGTCCGACGAACTCTACGAAACCCATGACCGCCTCGAGGACGAACGCGCCGCCGGCGAGGACCTCACCGCCGCCGCCAATGCCGTCGGGTTGAATGCCCGGGTGATCGACTGGATCGACCGCACCGCGCGCGACAAGGATGGAAAGATCATTTCCGACATTCCGCAATCGCGCGAGGTGCTTGCCGAGGCCTTCGAGATCGATCCCGGCTTCGAGACCAATGCGATCAACATCGGCACCAATGGCTTTGTCTGGGTCGACCTGCTGGAAATCGAGCCGGAACGCCAGAAGAGCCGGGAGGAAGTCGCCGACCAGCTTCGTGCCGACTGGATCGCCGCCGAGACCGCAAGCAAGCTCGACGCATTGACGGAGACCTTCCGCCAGCGGGTTGCCGATGGCGAGGACTTCAACGCGGTGATCGCCGACCTCCTGCCCGCGCCGCAGCCGACGCCTGCTGCCGAGGCAAGCGCCGCGCCGGCCGGCGATACGGCCACGTCCGGTGAGGACGGCGGTTCGCCGGAGACGGTCAATGCAGATCCCGCGGCGGAGGCAGCTCCCGAAAGCCCGGCAATGCCGGCGGCCCCCGCCCCGCGCGTCGTTCAGCAGACCCCGGCGATCAACCGCACCGCCCAGCAGGCAGATCTTCCGCCGGCGCTCATCGCCTCGGGATTTGCGCAGCCGAAGGGCAGCGTCGTGAGCGGCGCCGGCGTCGCGCCGCAGTCGCGCGTCGTCCTGCGGATTGCCGAAGTCCTGCCGACCGCGGCCGCCATCCCCGATCCCGAGCGCGAGCAGGCCGATCAGCAGGCCGCCGAGGAACTGGTCGGCCAGTTCATCACCCGTCTGCGGCAGGATGAAAAGGTCGAGGTCAACCAGCAACTCATCCGCCAGATCCTGGCGCAGTAAGAAGGAAGGCAGGCCGTGAGCGATCTCAAACCCTTCATCGCCAAGGTGGCCGATGGCAACCCGCTGACCCGGGCCGAGACCGAACAGGCCTTCTCGATCCTGATGTCCGGCGAAGCTACGCCGTCGCAGATCGGCGGCTTTCTGATGGCGCTCAGGGTGCGTGGCGAAAGCGAGGGCGAATTTGCCGGCGCGATCTCGGCCATGCGCGCCAAGATGACCCCGGTCGCCGCGCCCGAAGGCGCCATCGATATCGTCGGCACCGGCGGCGACGCCAAGGGCTCGCTCAACATCTCGACCGCCGCCGCACTGGTGACGGCCGCCTGCGGCGTCTCCGTCGCCAAGCACGGCAACCGCGCCCTGTCCTCGAAATCCGGCGCCGCCGACACGCTGGCCGAACTCGGCGTCAATCTCGAACTTTCGCCGGACGAGATCGCCACCTGCATCAGCGAGGCCGGCATCGGCTTCATGTTCGCCCCGGCGCACCATTCGGCAATGCGCTTCGTCGGCCCTGCCCGCGCCGAGCTTGGCACGAGAACGATCTTCAACCTGCTTGGGCCGATGTGCAATCCGGCGAGCGTCAAGCGCCAGTTGCTCGGCGTCTTTTCGCCGAAATGGCTGATCACCACCGCCGGGGCGCTGCACGAACTGGGGTCTGAAAAGGTCTGGTCGGTGCATGGCGACGGCTATGACGAAATCACCATCACCGGCACCACCCAGGTCGCGATGCTGGAAAACGGCGCCGTGGAGACACGCGAGATTTCCCCCGCCGATTTCGGCTTCAAGGTGCAGCCGGCCGAGGCGATTGCCGGCGGAGACGCGAAGTACAATGCGGTCAAACTGCGCGAACTGCTCGACGGCGCGCCGTCGGCCTATCGCGACATGGTGATCATGAACGCCGCCGCCGCGCTGTTCATCGCCGACAGGGCGGCAGACCTCGGCGAAGCCGCAGCACTTGCCGCCGAAGCCATCGACGAGGGCCGCGCCAGCGACGTGCTGACCCGGCTCGTCGCCGTCTCCAACCAGAACAGGGCGGGTTGAGCATGGCCGATATCCTGACCAGGATCGAAACCTACAAGCGCGCGGAAATCGCCGCCGCGAAGGCCGCCGTCAGCCTGTCCGAACTGAAGGACCGGATTTCGGCCGGCGCGCCGACGCGCGGTTTCGTTTCGGCGCTCAATGCCAGGCTCAAGCGGGGCGATTACGCGCTGATCGCCGAGATCAAGAAGGCAAGCCCTTCCAAGGGGCTGATCCGCGCCGATTTCGATCCGCCGGCGCTCGCCCGGGCCTATCAGGCAGGCGGTGCCGCCTGTCTTTCCGTGCTCACCGATACGCCCTCGTTCCAGGGCCATCCGGACTTCCTCACGGCCGCGCGCGATGCGGTGTCGCTGCCGGCCCTGCGCAAGGATTTCCTCTACGATACCTATCAGGTTTTCGAGGCGCGCGCCTGGGGCGCCGACTGCATCCTGATCATCATGGCCGCCATCGACGACGCGCTGGCGCGCGATCTGGAAGCCACCGCCTTCGGCCTAGGCATGGATGTGCTGGTCGAAGTGCATGACGAGGGCGAGCTCGAGCGCGCGCTCGCCGCGCTGCAATCGCGCCTCATCGGCATCAACAACCGCAACCTGAAGACCTTCGAAACCTCGCTCGATACCAGCCGCAGGCTGGCGCGGCTGGTGCCCGAGGACAAGCTGCTGGTCGGCGAGAGCGGCCTGTTCACCCCGGCCGACCTCGCCTCCATGGCCGAAAGCGGCATCGAGACCTTCCTGATCGGCGAAAGCCTGATGCGCCAGGCCGATGTGGAAGCGGCGACCCGCGCGCTGCTCTCCCGCCCCGAGAAGGCGGCATGACCGGCATGGCGGACAAGCTCAGCCATATCGATGAGACCGGCAGCGCCCATATGGTCGATGTCGGTGCCAAGGAGGATACCGAGCGCTTCGCCTCGGCGACGGGCACCATCCGCATGAAGCCCGAAACGCTCGACATGATCCTGGCCGGCAATGCCAGCAAGGGCGATGTCCTGGGCGTTGCCCGCATTGCCGGCATCCTGGCCGCCAAGAAGACCAGCGACCTGATCCCGCTCTGTCACCCCCTGGCGCTGACCCAGGTGACCCTCGACATCGAACCCGATCCCGGCCTGCCGGGATTGCGGGTAACCGCCGGCGCGAAGCTTCGCGGCAAGACCGGCGTCGAGATGGAAGCGCTGACCGCCTGTTCCGTCGCGCTGCTGACGGTTTACGACATGGCGAAGGCGGTCGATCGCGGCATGGAGATTTCCGGCATCCGTGTCAGCGAGAAATCCGGCGGCAAATCCGGCCACTGGAAGGCGTAGGGACGGCGGATTGGGCAGACGGCATGGCTGGCAAGGACGACAGATCCGACACGATCCTCCACAAGGGCCTGATCCCGGCGCGCCAGGCGCTGCAACTGGTGCTCGAAGGCGCGGCGCCAGCGGCGCAGGAAGTCGTCGCGCTCGACCAGGCCGCCGGCCGTGTGCTCGCGGCCGACCTTGCCGCCAGACGCACCCAGCCGCCCTTCCCGGCTTCCGCGATGGATGGCTATGCGGTGCGCCATGAGGATATCGGCTCTGTTCCACTGACGCTTGCCATCATTGGCGAGGCCGCCGCCGGCCATCCGTTCAAGGGTACGATCGGCGAGGGCGAAGCGGTGCGCATCTTCACCGGCGCGCCCGTGCCCGCAGGCGGCGATACGATCATCATCCAGGAGAATACCGAGGCCCAGGGCGGTTCGGTCCGCATTCTCGAAGGCACCGGCAGGGGCAAATTCGTGCGGCCCGCAGGTCTCGATTTCCGCGAAGGCGACGTCCTGCTCGGGGCCGGCACGGTGCTCGACGCGCAGAGCCTGTCGCTCGCCGCCTCGATGAACCATGCCAGCCTGGCGGTCTGGCGCCGCCCGAAAGTGGCGGTGCTCGCCACCGGCGACGAACTCGTCCTGCCCGGTGAAACCCTGCGCGAGGGACAGATCCTCGCTTCCAACACCTTCGGCATCCGGGCGATCGCCGCCGGCGCCGGGGCAGACGTCCTCGATCTCGGCATCGCGCGCGACACGCTGGACGATCTCATCACCCGCATCGGCCGGGCATTCGACGAGGGCGCCGATCTGGTCGTCACCTCCGGCGGCGCATCGGTCGGCGATCACGATCTGGTCAAGCCCGCCATGGAGCATTTCGGCTTCACCTTCTCCTTCGTCAAGATCGCCATGCGGCCGGGCAAGCCGGTGATGTTCGGCCGGGCGAAGATCGGCGGCCGCGAGCGGCGCTTTCTGGGCCTGGCCGGCAACCCGGTCTCGAGCCTGGTTTCGAGCCATATCTTCATGCGTCCGCTGGTTCGGCTGATGGGCGGCCATCCCGCCGACGCGGTCGCACCGGTGCCGGCCCTGCTGGGCGAGGCATTGCCGGAAAACGACGAGCGCGAGGACTATCTGCGCGCCACCCTGCGGCGCGATGGCGAGGGCAAGCTGATCGCCACCGCCTTTGCCCGGCAGGACAGTTCCATGCTGGCGACCCTGTCGAAGGCCGATTGCCTGATCATCCGACCGGTCCATGCTCCCGCTGCAAAGGCAGGCGAGAGCGTGCCGGTGGTGCTGCTGCGCCATGTCTGAAACCGGTGCCCCGGCCGACTGCCTTGCGAAAGCCGTTCCCCGGCGCTGGGTATTCGTCTGCGGCGCCCATATGGACCAGGCCCTGCGGCTCGACGCCCCTGCCCGGCTCGGCGTGTCAAATCCGGCGAAAGTCGAGAATCTTGCCGGCGGCTCGGCGCTCAACGCCGCAGGCGTCGCCGCCGCCATCGGTCTCGATCTCACCCTGCTGAGTCCGATCGGCGCCGACGCCGGCGGCGCGATACTGCACGAGACCTGCGCGGCGCGCGGCATCGGCGACCGGCTGATCGAAATGCCCGGCCACGCCACCGGGCTCTATTCGGTGCTGATCGAGCCCGATGGCAATGTGCTGATCGGCGCGTCCGATCTTGCCCTCTACGAAACCATCGATACCGCATGGCTCAAAACCCATCTGCGCCCGCTGATGGACGGGGGAACCGGCTTGTTTCTCAACGCCAACCTGTCGGGCGCGGCGCTCGAAGCAGCCGTCGCGATGGCGGATTTCGTCGCGGCGGCGACCATTTCGCCGGCCAAGGCGGCACGCCTGTCCCCGGTGCTCGCGGGGATCGACCTGCTCTTCGCCAATCTCGCCGAGGCACGGGCACTGGCGGGCGAAGAGACCGCGACCGCCGAAGCCGCGGCGGCGATGCTGATGGAAAGAGGCGTCGGCGCCGGCGCGGTCACCCATGAGGCCGATCCGGTTACCGGATGGAGCGAAGGCCGGATACGAACGACGAAACCGCCGCGGGTCGACCGCATCGCCGATTCGAACGGCGCCGGCGACGCGTTTGCCGGCGGCGTGCTGGCGGCCCTTGCGGGCGGACGGGGGTTTGCCGCCGCCCTCGATACCGGCATTGCGGCGGCCGGCCTGTGCCTGCGGGCCGAAGGCCCCTATCCAGACCGCGCCGCCCTTGCATCGCTCATGAACCCAACCGGAACCCGATCATGACCTCCCTCCTCTCCTTCAGCGACGAAGTGCGCGCGGCGCGCGCGGCCGACCGGCCCGTGGTGGCGCTGGAATCGACCATCATCACCCATGGCATGCCGTTTCCGAAGAACCGCGAGACGGCGCTGCTGGTCGAACAGACGGTGCGCGATCACGGCGCGGTACCGGCGACCATCGCCGTCCTCGACGGCAGGATCCGCATCGGCCTCGATACGAACGAACTCGACGCGCTGGCCCAGGCGGAGTGCGTCATGAAGCTCTCCCGCGCCGACCTCGCCTTCGCCCTGTCGCAGCACCGCACGGGCTCCACCACGGTTGCCGCCACGATGATGGCGGCCGAGCTTGCCGGCATCGCCGTCTTTGCCACCGGCGGCATCGGCGGTGTGCATCGCGGCGCGGAAACCAGCTTCGACATCTCCGCCGATCTGAACGAGCTCGGCCGCACCAACGTCATCACCGTATGCGCCGGCGCCAAGGCGATCCTCGACATTCCCAAGACGCTGGAAGTGCTGGAAACCGAGGGCGTGCCGGTCGTCGCCTTCGCAACCGACGAACTGCCCGCCTTCTGGTCGCGACAGTCCGGCATCAAGGCACCGCTGCGCCTCGACAGCGCCGCCGAACTGGCCCGTTTCTGGCGGACACGGCGGGCAATCGGCCAGAACGGCGCCATCCTGGTCGCCAACCCTGTGCCGTCGGAAGACGAAATCCCGGCGGACGAAATGGCGCGCCACATCGAGGCGGCCAACCGGGCAGCCGCCGAGCACGGCGTCAGCGGCAAGCAGGTCACGCCCTTTCTGCTCGCCAGGATCCTCGAACTGACCGGGGGCCGCTCGCTGGCGACCAACATCGCCCTCGTGCGCAACAATGCCCTTCTGGCGGCACAGATCGCCGTGGCGCTTTCCGCTCCAGCCCTGAAAGGCTCTCAATCCGCCATTTGACTTGACGATCAAACGGCAGGACAGTGGGAGCGATCCCTTTCCGCCGGAAGGAGCATATGGAAACCGCGCTGCTCGCCATCCAGATCAAGGCCAAGGCGCTTTGGTACTATCTCTATTCGCCCTGGACGCTCTACCAGTTGGCGATCATGCTGGCCTGTTTCTTCGTGGCGCTCAAGACGGCAAGGCTGATCGAGCCGCGCATGGAGGGATGGGCGCGCACCATCAGGGGCAATCCCGACCTGCTGCGCATGCTGGTGGCGCTGATGCGGCGCCTGCAATGGGTCTTCTACATACCGCTCGCCACGATCGCCGCCTTCACGATCCGCGAATATACCTGGCCGTCGCGCGCCTGGGGCATCGACGTATCGGTACAGCTGGCGGCCGCCTGGCTGGTCATCGCCGTCCTGTCGCGCATCATTCGAAGCCGGTTCATTTCCCGCGTCATCGCCTTTACCGGCTGGACCATCGTCGCCCTGTCGATCACCGGCGCGCTGCCGACCGTGATGCTGGCGCTCGATTCCTTCGCCATCAATTTTGGCGAATTCCGGCTGTCGATGCTGTCGGTCGTCAAGGGCATCTTCCTGCTGACCGGCCTCATATGGGGGGCGACCTTTGCCGGAAACTTCGCCGACAACCGCATTCAGCAGGTCGAGGATCTCACGCCCTCACTGCGCGTCCTGCTCGGCAAGTTCATCAAGATCACGCTGATCTTCCTGGCGATCGCCGCCGCCCTGTCGGGCGTCGGCATCGATCTGACCGCGCTGACGGTCTTTTCGGGCGCGGTTGGCGTCGGCATCGGCTTCGGCCTGCAGAAGGTCGTGTCCAACTTCATATCCGGCATCATCATCCTGCTCGACAAGTCGATCAAGCCGGGCGACACGATCACCCTCGGCGAAACCTTCGGCTGGATCCGCGAACTGCGCGCCCGCTTCGTTTCGGTGGTCACGCGCGACGGCAAGGAGTTCCTGATCCCGAACGAGGACCTGATCACCCAGCAGGTGGTCAACTGGTCGTTTTCCGACGATCTGGTGCGCCTCGACGTACCCTTCGGCGTTTCCTATGACAGCGACCCGCATCAGGTCACGGCCGTGGCGCTGGCCTGTCTTGAAGACATCCCGCGCGTATCCAAGCGCAAGAAACCGGTCTGCTGGATGACCGAATTCGGCGAATCCTCGCTCAATTTCGTGCTGCGTTTCTGGATCAGCGACCCCCAGAACGGACTGACCAACATTCGCGGCACGGTGCTGCTGGCGGTGTGGGACACGTTCACGGAAAACGGTATCGGCATCCCCTTCCCCCATCGCGAGGTCATCCTGCGAACGCCGGTGGAAATTCACCACACCACCACGAGTGGCAAGGCGCCGGCAAAACCGGCATCCGGAGCTACCCGGCGGCGCGAAACGGTTACTCGCTCGAAACCGGATTGAGCGTGCCGGCCTGAGCGATGGTCTCCAGAGCCGCCGGCGCCGGCTGCTGGCGGTCCAGTGCATAGGCGCGCAGGGTCACCGGCTCGCGAACGCCGCGATCGATATCGTCGATCTGCCAGATCGCCGACAGCATCGCCTCATGCACCTTGCGCGAATTGTCCATCGTGGTGTGGATCTGGCCGAAGACATAATTGTTGGTGACGATCGCCTTCTGGCCGTGGGTGACCGGCAGCAGGCCATAGACCGGAAACAGGGAATAGAAGTTTTCCGCCCACATCACGCCGTCCGGCACCGTGCCCACCGGTCCGGGAATGTCGATCAGGCCGAGATAGGAAACCTTCACCCCTTCGCGGCGCAATTGCGCGGCGGTGGTGATCGCGGCGAGCGCGCCCATGGAATGGCCGAGCAGCGCGACGGTGCGCGGCTTGCGGCGGCGGATATCGGCCAGCGCGCCGACGGCGTTCTCCCAGCGATAGACGTCGGCATGGATGCCGCTGGCACGAATCTCGTCGCGCAGGTCGTCCATGCCCTGGCTGAAGCTCAGCCGGTCGGCGATGAAGGAGAAATCGCCCGCGCCGCGAAAGAGATAGACCTCGACCGCCTTGGCCGGCATGACGGCGGCCATCATCGCCGAGAAAACCAGCATCATGCGCAGCGCCGTCTTCCAGGCAGCGCCGCTCGCCCGAGTGTTCCTGATCATGTCCCCGTACTCCGCACATCGTAGGATCGGTCGATTGAACCAGCCGAAACCGGATAAAATTGGACCGAAAACGACAATGCTGCATTAGGGTTAAGCCCGCGCCAACAAACAGGGTTAGCGAAGGGTTAACGCCACAGGGCTTGGACTTCCGGCAGGCGCCGTCGCGCCCGCTCATCAAGGCACGATCAGCACCTTGCCCGCATTGGGGCCGGCAAGCAGGCCCGGCAGGCGGGCATGGACCTCGGCAAGGGGGACACGGGCAGCGACCTGTGTAGCCCATTGGCCGCTGGCGAAGCGGGACTGCACCGCATCGAAGGCGGCCAGCTTCTCCCCGGGCGGCGTGTCGCGAAGCCAGGTCGCCAGCCAGAACCCCTCGATCCGCTTGCGCTGGAAGATCAACTGGCCGGGTTCGAGGATCGTGGTCGGCTCGTCCGACAGACGGCCGTAAACGATCCAGCGCGTGCCGCTCCCCATCCGGCGGAACAGGTTGGACGGCACCGGACCGGTCGATGCATCGAGAAGGACGACCGGCTTTTCGGATTTCACAAGGGCTGCGAAATCTGCCGCAAAGCCGTCGGCCTCGCTGTTGAGCACATGGGTGGCGCCCAGCGCCCTGAGCGGTTCGATCTGGCTGTCCCGGCGCACGATCGAGATCGCGCGATAGCCCTCATCCTTCGCCAGACCGGTGATCAGCTTGCACAACTGGCTTGCGGCCGCCGTCATCACGAAGGCTTTCGAGCCGGACTTCCGGACGATGCCCAGCATCGCATAGGCGGTGAGCGGATTGACGATCATCGCCGCGCCATCCTCGTCGCGCACATCGGCGCGCAGCGGAACGCAGGCCGCCGCCTCGGCAAGCACATATTCGGCCCAGGCGCCGGAACCGCGCGCGACGAAGGCGACGCGCTTGTCCACCAGGCGATCGGCGATCGCCCCGCCGCCCGAGCGGACCACGTCGCCGACAGCCTCGAAGCCGGCTGCCTCACCCGCGACGCGCGGCTGACCGTAAGTGCCCTGAAGGAACATCACGTCGGAAGGATTGACCGCCGCGCAGCGCAGGCGGATCAGCACCTGCCCGTCGCCCGACTCGGGCACCGCCAGGTCGCCATAGTCGAGAAACGGATCGAGGCTTGCGGGCTCGTAGGTCGAGGGCACGCTGGAATAGCCGCCCTGTTTGAGGATCAGCGCCTTCATGGTGGAGGGAATGTTCATACCTGGTTTCTTTGAAACTCCACTTACGGCTTCAGGACGATCTTGCCCGTCGCCTTGCGGCCATGGATATGGTTGAGGGCATCGGCGGCGCGTTCGAGCGGATAGGTCTTCTCGACGACCGGCTTGACGGTACCTGAAGCATACCAGCCGAACAGTTCGCGCATGTTGTCGGCGAAAACCGCCGGTTCGCGCCGGGTGAAATCGCCCCAGAAGACGCCGACCACCGAATAGCCCTTCACCAGCGCCAGATTGACGGGAAATTTCGGGATCGTGCCCGAGGCAAAGCCGATCACCAGCAGCCGGCCGTTCCAGGCGACGGCGCGCGAGCAGGCATCGAAGACCGCGCCGCCCGCCACGTCGAAGATCACATCCGCCCCCTTGCCGCCGGTCGCCGCCTTGAGCGTGTCCTTGAGATCGTCATAGCCGAGCGCTTCATCGGCGCCATTTTCCAGGCAGAGGCGGCGCTTCTCCGCGCTCGACGCAATCGCTATGACCCTGGCGCCCATCGCCTTGCCGATCTGGATCGCCGCAAGCCCTGTAAGACCGGCGGCCCCGGTGACGGCGAGCGTCTCGCCGGGCTTGAGACCGGCGCGCTGCTTGAGCGCGTAATGGGCCGTTCCATAGCCGCAGATCAGCGCCGTCACCTCACCCGCATCGGCGCCATCGGGCACCGGCATAGTGCTCGAAGCCGCAACCGCGACCTTTTCGGCATAGCCGCCAATCGCAACCAGGCCCGCCACCCGGTCGCCCGGTCTGACATGGCTGACCTTCTCACCCGCCGCCTCCACAGTTCCGACCACTTCCATGCCCGGGATGAACGGCAGGCCCGGCTTCAACTGATAGAGGCCCTGCACCAGCAACCCATCGGGAAAGTTGGCGCCGATCGCCTCGGCCCGGATCACAACCCCGTCGGCGGCTGCGACCGGATCGGCGACTTCCGCATAGCTCAAATCGTCAATCGAGCCGTATGCCCGGCACAGGATCGCCTTCATGACTCACACTTTCTGCTGGGTGTATTTCTTCAGTTCGACGCGGGCGACCTGGCGGCGGTGCACTGCATCCGGCCCGTCGGCGAGCCGCAGCGTGCGCACATGCTTCCAGGAATGGGCCAGCGTCGTATCCTGTGAAATCCCCTGGGCACCGAACATCTGCACCGCCTCGTCGATCACCTTGAGCGCCATGATCGGCGCCACGACCTTGATCTGCGAAATCCACGGCGCGGCGGCGCGCGGATCGCCCTGATCCATCATCCACGCAGCCTTGAGGCACAGAAGCCGCGCCTGTTCGATTTCCATCCGGCAATTGGCGATGATGTCGTGATTGGCGCCGAGATGGGCAATCGGCTTGCCGAATGCCTCGCGCTGCAGGGAGCGGCGGCACATCAGTTCGAGCGCGTTCTCCGCCTGGCCGATCGCCCGCATGCAATGGTGGATGCGGCCGGGGCCCAGACGCCCCTGGGCGATCTCGAAGCCGCCGCCCTCGCCGAGCAGCATGTTTTCAGCCGGAACCCGCACATCGCTGAAACGGATATGCATGTGGCCATGAGGTGCATCGTCCATGCCGTAGACTTCCATCGCGCGCAGGACTTCGATGCCCGGCGTCGCGGCATCGACGACGATCATCGAATGCTGCTGGTGCTTGCCGCGCTCCGCGCTCGGCGAATGCACCATGACGATATAGACGGCGCAGCGCGGATCGCCCGCCCCCGACGACCACCACTTCTCGCCATTGAGCACGTAGCTGTCGCCGTCCCTGACGCAGGCCATGGCGATATTGGTGGCGTCCGAGGAGGCGACATCGGGCTCGGTCATCAGATAGGCGGAGCGGATGCGGCCATCGAGCAGCGGTTCGAGCCACCGCTTCTTCATCGCCTCGCCGCCATAGCGCTCGAAGACTTCCATATTGCCGGTATCGGGCGCGCTGCAGTTGAACACTTCGGCGGCGAGATGCGACTTGCCCATTTCCTCGGCGAGATAGGCGTATTCGACGGTGGTAAGCCCATAGCCGCGTTCGGAATCGGTGAGCCAGAAATTCCACAGCCCGCGTTCCTTCGCCCTTGCCTTCAGCCCTTCGAGGATCTCGCTCTGGCGCGACGTGTAGCGCCAGCGGTCGCCCTTCTCGACTTCCGCCAGGAACTCTGCATCGAGCGGCTTGATCTCGTCGCGGATCATCTGCCGAACCTGCTCCAGGATCGGCTTCAGTCGTTCCGTCAGCCCTAAATCCATCGTCTCACCTCTTTGCCGTCAGGATCGCGGCCAGATGCCCCGTGCACATCGCCGCGCGCCAAAAAAACCCGGAGAATACCTTTACGTAACAGTTCTTTCTGGTGCCTACTAGAAGGCAATTCCATCGGGGAGGCACGCATGGACATTTTCAAAAGGCTGTTCGCGCTGAACGGCAAGACGGCGCTGGTGACCGGTGGCGCCGGCGGCATCGGCACGATGATCTCGTCAGCCCTCGTGGAGGCCGGCTGTCACGTGATGATCGCCTCGCGCAAGGGCGAGGATTGCGAGAGGGCGGCGGCCGAGCTCAACCGGATCGCGGAGAAGACCGCTTCCGGCGGCTCGGCCACCGGCTTTGCCGGCAACGTCGCCAATGAGGACGGCGTCAAGGCACTGGTCGGCGAGGTGAAGGCCCGCACCGACCGGCTGCACATCCTGTTCAACAATGCCGGCACGTCCTGGGGCGCGCCGCTCGCCGATTTTCCCTATCCGGCCTGGAGCCGGGTGCTCGATCTCAACGTCACCGGCCTGTTCGAACTCACCCGGCAATTGCTGCCGCTGCTCGAAAAGGCGGCGACCGCCGACGATCCCGCCCGGGTCGTCAATCTCGGCTCGGTGATGGGAACGGCCGTAATGGGCGACGGCGCCTATTCCTATTCGGCGTCGAAGGCGGCCGTCCATCACCTCACCCGCATCCTCGCCAAGGAGCTTGCCCACAGGCACATCACCTTCAACGCCTTCGCGCCCGGCCCCTTCCCCTCGAAGATGACGGCCCATGCCACGGCAACCGAGGCAAAGCGCGACGTGGTGTCGAAATCCGTGCCGATCGGCCGGGTCGGCGTGCCCGACGATATCGCCGCGGCGACACTCTATCTGTGCGGGCCGGGGGGCGCCTATGTGACGGGCGCCATCCTGCCGATCGACGGCGGCACCCATGTGATGTCCGGGCCGGACCTGTTCGGCGAGGCGGCGGAACTGTGATGGAAGAGATCGCCGCAAGCGATTGGCGCGCCGGGGCGGGGCGCCTCGCCGGCACGTCCGAATGGATGACGGTCAGTCAGCGGATGATCGACACCTTTGCCGATGCCAGCCACGATCACCAGTTCATCCATGTCGATGTCGAACGGGCGAAGGCCGAAACGCCCTTCGGCGGCACCATCGCACACGGATTTCTGACCCTGTCGCTGTTGTCGAAAATGGTCGTCGAAGCGCTGCCGCCCGTCGCCGAAGCGCGCATCAGCATCAATTACGGTTTCGACAGGATTCGCTTCCTGTCGCCGGTTCCGGCGGACGCGAAAGTGCGCGGCCATTTCAGGCTGACGGAGGTCAGCGAGCGCAAGCCCGGCGAATTTCTGTCGAAATATGACGTGACGGTCGAGATCGAGGGCGTTGACAAGCCGGCGCTGTCGGCCGAATGGCTCGGCATGACCATCTTGAATTCAACTGACCAGGGGGATGATTTCGAATGACAATCCGATTTGACGGACAGGTGGCGATCGTCACCGGCGCGGGCAACGGGCTTGGCCGCAGCCATGCGCTGGAACTGGCGCGGCGCGGCGCAAAAGTCGTCGTCAACGATTTCGGCGGCGCGCGCGACGGCACCGGCGGCTCGCTGTCGCCGGCCGAGAGCGTGGTTGCCGAGATCGAGGCGGCCGGCGGCGAGGCGATGGCCAATGGCGCCAATGTCTCCGACTTCGAAGACGCTCGGCAAATGGTCGCCGATGCGGTCGAACGCTGGGGGCGCGTCGATGCGCTGATCAACAATGCCGGCATCCTGCGCGACAGGAGTTTCGGCAAGATGAGCCCGCAGGAGTGGGACGCGGTCGTCGCGGTCCACCTGACGGGTTCGGCCAATTGCGCCCTGGCGGTGTGGAACCCGATGAAGGAACAGGGCTATGGCCGCATCCTGATGACGACCTCGACCTCCGGCGTCTATGGCAATTTCGGCCAAGCCAATTACGGCGCCGCCAAGATGGGCGTGGTCGGGCTGATGAACACGCTGTGCATCGAGGGCGCGAAGAGCGGCATACGCATCAACTGCATCGCGCCGACGGCGGCAACCCGCATGACCGAGGACATCCTGAACGCGGAAATGCTCGCAGCCCTCGACCCGCAATTCGTGACGCCCGCCGCCGTCTATCTCGTCAGCCGCGACGCGCCCAACCGCACGGTGATGTTTGCCGGCGGCGGCAGCTTCTCGACGCTCGAAATCCGCGAAAGCAAGGGCGTCTACCTGCCCGGGGACAGCCGCAATGCCGATGGCGTCGCGGCAAACTTCGCCGCCATCAGCGATATGGCGGAGCCTTCCGTCTTTACCGCCGGCATGGAGCATGTGATGAAGATACTGGAAAGAGCGAGTAGCGAGTAGCGAGTAGCGAGTAGCGAGTAGCGAGTAGCGAGTAGCGAGTAGCGAGTAGCGAGT
>JAGRLT010000062.1 GCA_020441665.1 Nitratireductor sp. | reverse complement strand
ACCGAATTGTTCGAGTTCTGGCCGGAAACGGTCAGATAGGCATCGGAATCCCAGTCGGTGTTGTAGATCGGGAATTCGATATCGGTGTAGCCCTGGCGCGCGAGCTGGATGACGCGCTGGATGTAGTTTTCCGGCACGGCGGCCTTCTTGGCGGCGCGGATTTCGCGCTTCAGCGCCGTATTGATCGAGGGATCGAAACAATCGCCATCATTGCCTTCGCAATTGATGCAGGCCTTCATGATCGCCTTCATGTGTTTCGACACGGTCTTCGAGCCGGTGACGATCGCCGCCACCTTCTGCTCCTCGCGCACCTTCCAGTCGATGTATTCCTCGATGTCGGGATGGTCGATATCGACCACCACCATCTTGGCGGCGCGGCGCGTGGTGCCGCCCGATTTGATCGCGCCGGCCGCCCTATCGCCGATCTTGAGGAAGCTCATCAGGCCGGAGGACTTGCCGCCGCCCGACAGCTTCTCGCCCTCGCCGCGCAGATGGGAGAAGTTGGACCCCGTGCCCGAGCCGTATTTGAACAGCCGCGCCTCGCGGGTCCACAGATCCATGATGCCGCCCTCATTGACCAGATCGTCGCTGACCGACTGGATGAAGCAGGCATGGGGCTGGGGATGCTCGTAGGAGGATTTCGATTTTGTCAGCTTGCCGGTGAACGGGTCGACATAATGGTGGCCCTGGGCGGGCCCGTCGATGCCATAGGCCCAATGGAGCCCGGTGTTGAACCATTGCGGCGAGTTGGGTGCCACTTTCTGGGTCGCCAGCATGTAGCACAATTCGTCGTAGAAGGCGCGGGCGTCTTCCTCGGTGTCGAAATAGCCGCCCTTCCAGCCCCAATAGGTCCAGGTGCCGGCAAGCCGGTTGAACACCTGGCGCGCATCCATTTCCGACGTGTAGCGCTCTTCCTTCGGCAGCTTGCCGAGTGCTTCCTGATCGGCCTGCGAACGCCACAGCCAGGAGGGAACGGTCTCCTCCTCGACGCGCTTCAGCGCCGCCGGCACACCGGCCTTGCGGAAATATTTCTGCGCCAGAATGTCGGACGCAACCTGGCTGAAGGCCGCCGGCACGGAAATGTTCTCGAGCCGGAAGACGATCGAACCGTCCGGATTCCTGATCTCGCTGGTCGCCTGGCGAAATTCAACGCTGTCATAGGGCGTCTTGCCCTGCTCTGTATACCGCCGCTCAATGCGCATTTCGTCCGTCCTCTTGTCTTGCCAATGTCTTGTCAGTCAGACACGGCAAAGCCGTTTCCGGCCGTTGATCACCGGAAGCAGGCACAACCTGTCTGACGTTCCCCTGTCTGTTCCCACCCGGCCCTTCGGCCGTTTTGCCTGGCCTTTCGGTCAGGCTTCGGGCTTGTCCGCTCGGCCGGTCCGGTCTGCGCCGGATCCCGGGGGCTCTTACCGGAAATTCCGGCGCCTTGCCCCTCTGCTGGCCTTGCTCCTCATACCTGTCCACAGCAATCTGCAAGCAGGCCTCACCGCCCGGTGAGCATACTCATCAACACTATATCTTGCGCCAATCCTGCGGGCAAACACTAAATATAGTATTAACCCATAATTTCGGCACACTCGGCTCCCCGTCGCACGGCCAGCCCGGTGTCGAAACACCAGCCTGAAAACCGGCAAAGCTTCGCCGAGGCCGCGAGATCGGAAATCCGCGACACACAACGCCAACTGCTACTGTTTGAAGGCCGTTTTCCGGCTCTTCCTCGTAGCGATCCAATGGAAGATCGCCCCCCTGACAGACGGAATACCCGTCCTGTCCGACACCTAAAGTGACTCGGAAATCTGCGTCAAGCGCTTGGGGCCATGTTTTGGCGAAATACTACATGTTGTGTTTTCGTGTGGAAAATGGGGATAAAGAATTTTGCTGTTTGAATCAATGCGTTGGAAAGCGACAGCGGCGGAAGAAAAAATATTCCGCAGTTCAGCTATTGACGCTGCCCGGCCCTGATTCCCTGCCGACCTCGCGGCCGGCAAGGGCGCCGATCCCCGCTGCGAGGAAGAGCAGCAGGCCGCCGAGCAGGAAGAAGGCGCCGGGAAAATGGAACGGCGCCCCGGCGGCGGTGAAGAAGCCGAAAATGCCCGTCGCGACCGCCGGCCCCATGATCGCCGCCAGGCCGGCGATCGAGGTGAACGCGCCCTGCAGATAGCCCTGCTGGGCCGGCCCCACCTGCCGCGAGGCAAGCGCCTGCAGCGAGGGGCCGGCAATGCCCCATCCAAGCACATGCGGCACGATGCCGGCAAAGCCGATCCAGCTCGTCTCATTGAAAGCGAGAACGAGATACATGGCCGCGCTCAGCGAAAAGCCGAAGGCAATGGCCTTGACCTCACCGATCAGCGGCACGATGCGGCGCACCAGCACACCCTGGACGATGACGAAGCTCACCCCGACGACGGCCAGCGAGACGCCCGCTTCCCGGCTGCCCCAATCGTACTGGAAGCCGGTAAACAGCACCCAGATCGATTCGAGGCCGCGCTGCATCGTATTGGCGATCAGCAGCGAGATGGCGAGCAGCAATGTGAGACGGCGCGAGGCGAGCCAGGAAAGCGCCGAAACGAAGCCGAATTTCGCGTCCGACGATCGCTGGCGGTTTTCCGGCGTCAGGCTTTCCTTCAGGAACAGATAGCCGAACAGCACATTGACGAAGGAAAGGCCGGCCGCCGTGTAGATCGGCAGGCGGATGTCGATCTCGCCCAGAACGCCGCCCATCAGCGGGCCGATGATGAAGCCGAGCCCGAAGGCCGCCCCCACCAGGCCGAAGGCGGCGGCCCGGTCCTCGCCGCGCGAAACATCGGCCATATAGGCATTGGCGACCGAAAAGGTGGCGCCGAAAATGCCGCCGAGCGCGCGGCCGGCGAAAATCCACCAGATGTTCGGCGCAAAGGCGAGCAACAGGCTGTCGAAGCCCATTCCCGTCAGCGCCACCAGCAGCACCGGCCGCCGGCCATGGCGGTCGGAAAGCGCGCCCATCACAGGAGCGAACAGGAACTGCATCAGCGCGAAGACCACGCTGATCGCGCCATAAAGCACCGCCGTATGGGAGACGTCGCCGCCGCCCAGTTCCGCCACCAGGCTCGGCAGGATGGGCCAGAACAGACCGACCCCCGTCATGTTGATGACGACGGTGACGAGGACGATCAGCGTCGAGGAATTGATCATGCGCGGCGCGCGACCGGGTGCCAAATCCTAACCGTCCCGCTTGCCGGAAATCGGCTCCACATAGGACATTTCCATGTCCCAGGGGAAATAGATCCAGGTGTCCTGGGAAACCTCGGTGACGAAGGTGTCGGCCATGGGAACGCCGGCGGGCTTGGCATAGACGGTGGCGATATGGGCCTTCGGCAGCATGTCGCGCACCTTCTTCGCCGTCTTGCCGGTATCGGTCAGGTCGTCGACCACCAGCACGCCCTCCCCCTCGCCGCCCGTATCGGCCACCAGTCTTTCGGAAATTCCCTTGATGACGGTGAGATCGCCCTGGTCCTTGTATTCGTGATAGGAGGCGATGCAGACGGTCTCGATATTGCGAATGCCGAGTTCACGCGCGATGATCGCCGCCGGCACCAGCCCGCCCCTTGTGATCGCCACGACCGCCTTGAACTCGCCCCTGGCATCCATCAGCCCGGAAAGCCGCCAGGCAAGCGCCTTGCAATCGCGGTGAAACTGGTCCCAGGAAACGGGAAAGGCTTTGGGCTGGCTGGACATTGGGCGGCCTTTCGATAAGGGTTGCATTTGCGCCTTGGCAGCGATCCTCGTAGCGCCCGGAATATCCAGAATCAAGACGACAGGCGCATGAGCGATGACCACAGCAAGCATGACGACCGCCCGGCCGAACGCGCCTGTCGCGATCTTCTGCGCCATCGGCGCCTCGCTCTCCTTCTCCTGCAACGATGTCGGCGTCAAATTCCTGTCCGGCGGCTATGCGCTGCATGAGATCGTGCTTTTCCGCTCGATCATCGGCCTGCTTTTTACGCTCGCCGTCTTCGTGCCGATGGCGGGCGGGTTTTCCGTGCTGAAGACCCGGCGGCCGCTGCTGCATCTCGGCAGGGGTCTCGCCGTCGTTTCCACCAATCTGATCTTCTTCGCCGGGCTTGCCACCCTGCCGCTCGGCGATGCCGTGGCGGTATTCTTCGTCGCCCCGCTCCTCATCACCGGCCTGTCGGTGATCGTGCTGGGCGAAAAGGTCGGGCCGCAGCGCTGGATCGCCGTAATGGTCGGACTGGCCGGCGTCATCGTCATCATCCGGCCGGGCTCGGCGAGCTTTACCCTGCCGGCCCTCTTTCCGCTGGTCGCCGCCTGCTTCTATGCCAGCCTGCACATGATGACGCGCAAGCTCGGCACCACCGATTCGGCGGCCAGCATGGCCTTCTACATCCAGTGCACCTTCGTCGTCGTCAGCGCGGTGACCGGGCTGACCATCGGCGATGGGCGGTATGCCGGCACGGACGACACCACGCTCGACTTCCTGCTGCGCCAATGGACCTGGCCGACAGGCGGCGATTTCCTGATCATGATCGGGCTCGGCATCACCAGTTCGCTGGGCGGTTTCCTGATTTCGCAGGCCTACCGGCTGGCACAGGCAGCAACCGTCGCTCCCTTCGAATATGTCGCAATGCTGGCGGCCATCTTCTGGGGCTTCACCATTTTCGGCGAATGGCCGGATATGGTGAGCTGGTTCGGCATCACGATGATCCTCGCCGCCGGCGTGTTTGTCATGCTGCGCGAGCGCCAGACCGGACAGGAAATCGCCTCGACACGGCCCATGCCGCGCCAACGCTGAACGGCAGCGCCTTTCCAAAGCCGCAATGCGCGCTATCCTGTCTATCATGAACCAACACCATGACTGGTCCTGGTATGCGCTGCGCGGTGCCTATCACCTCGTCAACGTGCTGCTCTATTTCTGCGTCATGGCCGGCGGCATCGGCATCGGCTATCTTGCCTGGCGCGAATTCGGCCAGTTGGGCCTCAACCTCGTCATCATCGCCGCCGCCTATCTGCGATTGCGCCACGACATCCGCGCGATCGAGGCAGGCGAAATCGAAATGCCGCCCGAATACCGCTATCGGGAAGAAGAAGAAGAAGAAGCAAAGGACGACGGCGACCCGCCCTTCGGCAAGTCCGGCCGCTGAAGCGCACCCGTCCCCGCCCTTCACATCAGCCTTTGACGATAGCGTCGATCGCCAGCAACTGTTCGATCAGGCCGCGCATGTCGGAAAGCTTCATCATGTTCGGACCGTCCGAAGAGATGGTGTTGTCGGGATCGTCATGGGTTTCGATGAAGACACCGGCAACGCCCGCCGCGACGGCGGCGCGCGCCAGATAGGGCACCATGGTGCGGTCGCCGCCCGACGATCCGCCCTGCCCGCCCGGGCTCTGCACCGAATGGGTGGCATCGAAAACGATCGGCGCACCGGTTTCGCGCGCCATGATCGGCAGCGCCCGCATGTCGGAAACCAGCGTGTTGTAGCCGAAGCTGGCGCCGCGCTCGGTGACGATGACATTGGCATTGCCGCTGTCCGTCACCTTGCGGACCACGTTCTTCATGTCCCACGGCGCCAGGAACTGGCCTTTCTTGACATTGACCACCGCGCCGGTCTGCGCTGCCGCGATCAGCAGGTCGGTCTGGCGCGAGAGGAAGGCCGGTATCTGCAGCACGTCCACATGCCGCGCCACCTCGGCGCATTGTTCGGCCGTATGCACATCGGTGAGGATCGAGACGCCGAGTTCCCTCCTGAGGTCGTCGAAGATCGGCAGCGAGGCTTCCATGCCCGCGCCGCGCGTCGCGCCGATCGAGGTGCGGTTCGCCTTGTCATAGCTCGACTTGTAGACGAAGCCGATGCCGAGTTCGTCGGTCAGTTCCTTGAGCGCGCCCGCCATGTCGAAGGCATGCTGGCGCGATTCGAGCTGGCAGGGGCCGGCAATCAGGCTGAGCCTGCCCGAATTGCAGAACGAAGCCTTGCCGACGCGCACCATCGCATTGGCACCGGCCTGGGGGGCACCGATCTGGGAAGCACTCATTGGCCCCTCTCCCTGCCCAATTCCTCAAAGGCGATGACGCAGCCCTGCCCCGGCGCATGCGGCACGACCAGGCGGTGGGCGATCCGGCGGCTGGCGACCTTGTTCTTCTTCAGCAGTTTTTCCGTCACCGTAAGATCGCGCACGGCGACCGAAAAGGCGCGCAGGCGCAGGCCGCGGCCATGACAGCCGCTCTCGATGCCGTACCAGGCCTTAAGGCCCGCCGCGCCATAGGCCGCGATATTGGCATTGCCGGCGGCAAGCTCGATGCCGAAGGAATGGGCGTTGACGTTGCGCTGGTTGATCACTTCCTGCAGCAGGTACTGGAAATCGCTCGGATTGGGTTCGCCCGCCGCGATCTCGGCAATGCCGGCGGCACCGTTCTCATGGCTTTCAAGCGCCGTGCGGTCGACCTTGGGCGGGTTGATGCGCTCGCAGGTAAAGAGGAAACTGTCCGGCGCGCGCAGATCGGCGGCGAAGGCGAGCTTGAAACTCGCTGTCTTTTCCACCCCCTCGGGGGTCTTGAAGGGCCGGGAGAATTTGAGCTGCCGGCCGGCGGATATGCCGAGCTTGCGAAACAGTTTGTGATCGGCGTCGGCATCCTGCGTGCCGAAAACCAGCGCCGAAAACCCCTCCTCGCCGCGCCGGAAGCGGAAGGCCTGGTCGCGCGCGACGAACACATTGCCCTTCAGCGCCTCCGCCTCGCAGGTCTCGCGCCGGTGGACCGCCAGGGGTTCGAGATAGCTGCCATTGGCGAAGAACACGCAGGCATTTTCAGTGCCGAAGGGATGAACCGCATCGGGCGCGACGGTAAAGCCGAGCCGGGACAGGCGCTCGCGCGCCAGTTCGAGCGTCGTCACCGGAAGAACAAGGTGATCCACATTGCGTGGCTTGCGGGGGGAAACGGCCATTTCTGTTTTCCGCTGGTGTGAAGAAGGTTCGTCTCGCGGTTTGCCCGATCGCAGGGGGAATGGCAAGCAGCGGCTTGGCGGGAGGTTCACTCCGCAGCGGTGGCATCCTGCGAGCCTTCGACATTGCCGTCATCGCCGGCGGCCGAATAGGCCTGCGGCCGGCGGGTCGGCAGCGCGATGACGGTGCCATCGGAAAGGGTCGCCCGGTTGGCCGCCTCATCGTCCCCCACGGCATCATCCAGAAGGGCCGGATCGAAAGGCCCGTCCCCCGGCAGGCCGGCAAACGCCATCATGCTGGCGGTCGCGACCGGCTTGCGCGTCGGGATGGCGAGCACCTTGCCATCCTTCGCCACCGGCCGTTCGGCCAGGATTTCGGTTTCGAGCGCCAGCAGCATCGGCGGCTGTTCCACCAGCAGGTTGAACGGATCGGGACCGGTCGCGCCATTGAGCGCCACCGCCACCGCCGCGCCCTGGGGAACCTTGGCGGAAAGATAGCGGTCGTGGCGCTCGCCGAGGGTTTGCCTTGTGATCGGATAGAGCTCGATCGCCGCATCCTCGTAATCGATGCCATCGTCCGGCGCCCGGCCCTGCTTGCGGCAGACCTGCTCGGTGATGTCGCGCGGCGGCACGGCGCCGCCTGGCGCCTCGAGCTGATCGACCCGCTTGCCGAAATCGGCCTGGCTGCGCGCCGAGGCAAGGCTCAGCAACTCGGCGGCACGACTGTTGCGCGCATTCGAACTGACATGGCCGAGCACCACGGCGATCAGTTCGCGGCCGCCCCGTGTGGCGGAAGCGACGATGTTGACGCCGCCGGCGCAGATGAAGCCGGTCTTCATGCCGGTCGTGCCGGGAAATTCGCGCAACAGGCCGTTATGGTTGCGATGCACCCGCTTGCCGAACCGGATCGCCGGCAGATTGAACAGGCCGCGCTGCGCGGGAAATTCGTCATAGAGGCGCTTGGCGAGAACGGCGAGATCGCGGGCGCTGGTATATTGCGCCACGCTGTGCAGCCCATGGGCATTGACCCAGTGGGAGTCGCGCATGCCGATGTCGCGGGCATAATGGTTCATCAGCCCGGCAAAGGCGGCCTCGCTGCCACCCACCGATTCGCCCACCGCCGTGGCGACGTCGTTGGCGGACTTGACCATCAGGATTTTCAGCGCCGCATCGACGGTGAGCACGGTCTTCCAGGGAAAACCCATCTTCGACGGCGGCTCGCGCTCGGCATTGGGCGAGATGCGCACCGGCGACTGGAGCGTGATATGGCCGGCCTTGACCTCGCGCAGCGCCACATAGGTCGTCATCAGCTTGGTAAGCGAGGCCGGATACCACCGGTCGGTGGCATTCTTCTCGGCGAGCACGCCGCCGGTCGCCGCGTCGATCACCAGATAGGGACCTTCCGTATAGGTGTCGGCGGCAAGCGCGGGCAGAGATACCAGCGCGAGGCTCGCGGCGAGCGCGATGCGGAAAAAGGCGGCCAATGGGTGAAATGCGATGCGGGGCATGTCTCTTTCAGCGGATTTGAGATGCGTCTCGCCCTCCCTCGCAGCCTATCTGCAGAAAAAGCATGGAGCAAGTGTGGCAGGTGATGGCCGGGAATGCTCAGCAGCCGATCAGCACATTGCCGCACACCGCGCCGCCTTCGACGGCCTGATGGGCCCGAACCGCCTCGCCGAGCGGCAGGATTTCGGCGATCGCCACCGACAGGCCGGCATCCAGCGCCGAGGCCAGCCGCGCCAGGGCGGCCTCGCGCTCCGCCCGCAGCAATTCGTAGACCACGAAGAACAGCAGCCGGTGGCAGTTGAACAGCGCCTGGCGGAAATCAAACGCCGTCTGCGTCATGTCGTTGGAGCCATAGCCGATCAACACACCATGGGGCTTCAGGACGCCCTGGCCCAGCAGCTTGGACGTCGAGGAGAAATCCATGTCGATGATGGCATCGACCGGCTTGCCGGCATTGGCTTCGATGATGGCAGTGGCGAGATCGTCGCGCCCAGGGGAACTGTGCCGATCGATCACCGCGTCGCACCCCGCCTTCCCGGCCAGCGCCCCGCGGCGCGCGGAGGCCGTTCCGATGACGGTCAATCCCATCTGTTTCGCCATCTGGCAGGCAAGATTGCCGACCGCATTGCCGGCCCCGGTAACAAGCACGCTCCGCGCGCCCTCCTCCCGCGCCAGAAGGTTGACCGCATGGGCCGCCGTCAGGCCGGGAATGCCGAGACAGGCGCCGGTTTCCAGCGAAACACCATCGGGCAAGGCAATAGCCTGTGCCTGCGGCAGGGCGATGTATTCTGCGCAGGTGCCGTCCGCCCGGCCCCACTGGCCGTTCCACAACCAGACTCTCTCGCCGATCCGCGCGGCATCGACGCCCTCGCCCACCGCTTCGACGGTTCCCGAACCATCGGAATGGGGAATGACATGATCGCCTGCGAGCGGCCGCCCGGCGCGCGATTTCACGTCCGAAGGATTGACGCCGGAAAAGGCGACGCGCACCAGAACCTCGCCCTCACCGGGCTTGGGCTTCGGACGCTCGCCCATGGTCAGCACTTCATCAGCGGGACCGTTGCGGGTGTAGAAGGCGGCTTTCATGACGATTCTCCCATTCTCCATAGAGCGCCGTTCGAAACCCGGCCGCCACCTATCGTTGTTTCTTGCAAAGATGATCGCATAACTCGTACAGTGATTTCAGGGTCCGATGCAGGGGGAGAGCAAGAATGTGGAAATGGCTGCCGGTCCATGCGGTTTGTGCATTGGCATCTTTCGTTTCAATTGCCAATGCTGCGGAAATATCCGTGGGCGCGCTGACAGTACCCGCTCAGCTCAAGGCGGGTGTTCGATACAAGGCCATCCTCGAATTTTCGAATCCCGATGGCGCGAAGATAACCCAGGCCTGTTTTCTTTGGTCCGGCGAAGGCCCCTATTGCTTCAAGACTTCGGTAGGCGGTGACCGGGCATCCACATGGCTGGTCACCAGGAACCCGAACAGCTACCGGCTCACCGGATTCCTGCGCTATCTGTCGGACGGAAAGCTGAAGGACAGCAATCAGGCCTCGGCACGGATCGTGGTGAAGTAGGGTTCCTTACACCAGCCTTGACTGATCGACCGCCGCTTCGATGAAGCTGGCAAACAGCGGATGCGGTTCGAAGGGGCGCGATTTCAATTCCGGGTGATACTGCACGCCGATGAACCAGGGATGGTCGGGATATTCGACCGTCTCGGGCAGCACGCCATCGGGCGACATGCCCGCAAAGACCAACCCGGCCGCTTCCAGCCGGTCCTTGTAGTCGATATTGACCTCGTAGCGGTGGCGGTGGCGCTCGGAAATTTCCGTGCCGCCATAGATCCCGGCAATCCGCGAGCCTGCCTTCAGCGTGTTCTGATAGGCGCCGAGCCGCATCGTACCGCCGAGATCGCCCTCCTTGCGGCGCTTTTCCAGCATGTTGCCCTTGAGCCATTCGGTCATCAGGCCGACGACCGGTTCTTTCGTCTCGCCGAATTCGGTCGAGGACGCGCCCTCGATGCCGACGAGATTGCGCGCCGCCTCGATGCAGGCCATCTGCATGCCGAAACAGATGCCGAAATAGGGAATCTGCTTTTCACGGGCATATTTCGCCGCCAGGATCTTGCCTTCCGACCCGCGCTCGCCGAAGCCGCCGGGCACCAGTATGCCATGAACCTTTTCGAGATAGGGTGCCGGATCCTCATGCTCGAAGATTTCCGATTCGATCCATTCGAGATTGACCTTCACCCGGTTCGCCATGCCGCCATGGCGCAGCGCCTCCATCAGCGATTTGTAGGCGTCGAGCAGGCCGGTATACTTGCCGACCACCGCGATCGTCACCTCGCCCTCGAAATTGTGCACCCGGTCGGAAACCTCTTCCCAGCGCTCCATGCGCGGCGCCGGCGCCGGATCGATGCCGAAGGCGGCGAGCACTTCCGCGTCGAGGCCTTCCTTGTGATAGGTCATCGGGATGTCGTAGATATTGGCGACATCAAGCGCCTGGATGACCGCCGATGGCCGCACATTGCAGAACAGCGAGAGCTTGCGCCGTTCGTCTTCGGGGATATGGCGGTCGGCACGGACCAGCAGAATGTCGGGCGCGATGCCGATCGAGCGCAATTCCTTGACCGAATGCTGGGTCGGCTT
>JAGRLT010000061.1 GCA_020441665.1 Nitratireductor sp. | reverse complement strand
GGCGCTGACCAAAAGCCCGCTGCCCCGACCGGCGTAGGACCACGACACTCATCTCAGCCAATCCAAAACCAAACGCCCGATACGAAAAACCCCGCCGAAATTCGACGGGGTTCGTCAGCAATCTGACCCGGAGCGCAGCTCCGGGTTTTTGTTTGTCTTGCAGGCACGCGTTTCTAGGTTTCGCGATCGGGTTCCGGCTCAGGCTCAGGCTCGGGCTCGGGTTCAGGTTCCGCGGCAGGCCCGCTGGCCGGTTCGTGTTCGTAATCGCCGCCGCAGGAAAAGGTGTTTTTCTGATAAGTGCAATCGCCGGCATAGGACGGCATCGCCGACGCAGCCAATGCTGCAAGCAGCGCCGAAACGATCACAGATGTCGATATCAGGCGTTTCATGGTCTGAGCTCCTTTAGACGCACCCCGTACCGCCCTTCATAGGTTCTTTACCATGAGCGCAATGTGCAATTGGCCACAGTATCCGTGCTTCCGCGAGCGGCGCTACTGGATTTTGCCCAGTGCCTGCAGCACCGCGCCGATCAGGAAAAGATAGACGCTGCTCACTACGATCACCAGATCGACCCAGACCGGCGCGTCGAGACCGTAGAGCAGCGCCACCAGCCCGCCGAGCGCCCAGAGGGCAAAGACGGCCAGCGTCAACTCGCGCAGTATCTTCACCCGCACCGGATGCACGAAGATCACCGGCACGAAGGTGAGCACCGCCGTGACGGCAACGACGATGAAGGAAAGGATTTCCGACGGCGAGACGATGAACAGGGTGAAGACGACCATGTTCCAGCAGACCGGAAACCCCTTGAACCCGTGATCGACCGTCTTCATGCGCGTATCGGCATAATAGATCGCGCTGGTGATGACGATGAGGGCCGCCGACACGAAGGAAAAATGGGTCCCCATCAGGCCGCTCTGATAGAGAATGAAGGCCGGGATCACCACATAGGTTACATAGTCGATCACCGAATCGAGCATGTCCCCCGACCAGTGAGGCCACCATTTCTTGACTTCGAGCTTGCGCGCCAGCGGGCCGTCGACGCCATCGACCAGCAGCGCCATGCCGAGCCAGAAAAAGGCGGCGACAAACTGCTTTTCACCCGTCGCGACAATCGAAAGGAAGGCCAGAAAGGCGCCCGACGCGGTCAGGATATGCACTCCGAACGCCCACAAAGCGTCCTTCGAAATACCAAACACCGGCGCGTTCCCTCCCCATGGCGGATGTCGCAAGCGGTAGCGGTGACCGATCCGGCCGCCCCGATTGTCAAGAAATCCGGCAGAGTGTTTTGGCATTGTTGCCAGGGCAAGACAAGTTGGCAATTCTCCACGATCATCGGCATTGCGGAGCGGACGCCCTGCCGCATTGCGGAGCGCCCGATTTCTTCCTACCCTTCGCCCGACCCCGCCCCAATCCATGCAGCCCGGACATGAAACGCACAGGCAAGACCCGCAGCACCGGCCAAACCGCTTCGATCGAAAGACCGGATGTCGCCATTATCGGCGGTGGGCTCGCGGGTCTGATCGCAGCCCATGCCGCGGCGCAAAACGGTTTCACCACCATCCTGCTCGCCCCTCCGTCGCCGGCGTCCGACAGCCGCACCACTGCCTTTCTGTCGGGTTCGGTCGCGTTCCTGCGCGAAACCGGCATATGGGACGCGATTTCCGATCGCGCCCATGCCCTGCGCACCATGCGCATCGTAGACGGCACTAAGCGCCTGTTCCGCGCACCCCAGGCCGATTTCCATGCCTCGGAAATCGGGCTTGAAGCCTTTGGCTACAATCTGGAGAACCGCTTCGTTTCCGAGCGCCTGCACGGCCTGATTGCCGGCAACGGCAAGATCGGCGTGATCGGCGATACGGCACGCGGCCTGATCGATCTCGGCACCGGCAGCCACGCCATCGAGACCGGCTCGGGCCGGCGCATCGAACCCGGCATCATCCTCGCCGCCGATGGCCGGCATTCCCTGATCCGTCAGGCGCTTGCGATCGAGACCCGCGCATGGGCCTATCCGCAGATCGCGCTGGTCGCCAATGTCGGCCACAGCCTGGACCATCACGATGTGAGCACCGAGTTTCACACCGAAAACGGACCGCTGACCCTGGTGCCCCTCGGCTCCGGGCGTTCCAGCCTGGTCTGGGTGGTGGATGCCGCCGGGGCCGAACGGCTGGAGGCGCTGTCACCGGCCGGCCTCGCCGAGGAACTCGAAACCCGCATCCAGTCCTTTCTCGGCAAGATCGCGCCGGTCGAACTGATCGGTCGCTTTCCCCTGTCCGGCGCCGTCGCATCGGCCTTCGGCAAGGCCAATGTCATGCTGATCGGGGAAGCCGGCCACGCCTTCCCGCCGATCGGCGCCCAGGGGCTCAATCTAGGCATCCGCGACATCCGGGCGGCGCTCGAAACCGCCGCCTCGGCAAAGCCCGGCGAAGTGGGCCGCGCCTACCACGCTGCGCGGGCTGCCGACATTCACTCGCGCACCGCCTCGGTCGACCTTCTCAACCGCTCGCTTCTGTCGGGCTTTCTTCCCGTGCAGGCGGCACGCAGTTTCGGGCTCTACGCGCTCTCCTCCCTCGGTCCGCTGCGCCGGCTCGCCATGCGGGAGGGAACCCTGCCGGGAGAAGGCTTGCGCGCCGCCGATCCGCTGAAGAAACTGCAATCGATTATCGGCCCGAACGCGGCGCGCGGCCGGCAGTGACCCGTGGCGGGTCGCTCAGACAAGGCCTTCCTGCAGGAGATAGAGCAGTCCGGTCACCGTCAGCGTCGCCAGCAGCGTGGTGATGACCACGCAGCTCGATGCGCGCTCCTGCCAGACCTGATATTGCTGCGCGATGACGAAGACATTGGTGGCCGACGGCAGCGCGGCGAGCAGAACCGCCGAATTGCGCCACACCGGATCGAGCCCGGGCAACAGCAGAACCATCAGCAGATAGACGAGTGCTGGATGCAGGATGAGCTTCGCCGGCACGATATAGGCAAGCTCGATCGGCACACGCTTGAGCGGCCGGAGCGCGGCGGTAACCCCCATGGCGAAGAGCGCGCAGGGCGCGGCGGCTCCCGAAAGCACGCTCAGCAGCGTGTTGAGCGCGGCGGGCAGTTCCAGGTGGATGATGGCGCCGCCGACCCCGGCAAGCGTTGCGAGAATGAACGGGTGGGTGAATATCTTGAAGAGAATTTCCCGCGCCAGCTGCCAGGCGGGTTTTCGGTCTTCGCCCTCAAACCCCATCATCAGCGGCGCAAAGGCAAAATGCATGGAATTCTCAAAGCAGAAGATGAGCGCGACGGGAACGCCGGCCGCCGGTCCGAAAGCCGCGATCGCGAGCGGCGGGCCCATATAGCCGATATTGCCATAGGCCGCGCCGAAGGCCTGGATCGTCGCCTCGCCCACATTGCCCTGATTGCGCCAGCCGGCAAGCGCGAAGGTTCCGGCAAATATGATCAGCGTGGCAAGAAGAGACACGGCGATGAAGCCGACCCGGGCGAACTGGTCGACCGGCGTTGCCGAGAGCAGGCGATAGAACAGTGCCGGCAGCGCGACATAGACGATGAAGAAGTTCATCCATGCCAGCCCCTCATAGGCAAACCGCATCACCTTGCCGGCGAAAAAGCCCAGGAAAATGAGACCGAATAACGGTATGACGAGATTGATGACGGCAAGCATGGGAAACTGCAGGTGGTGACGGGGCGCCCGAAGGGCTGAAGTCGAGGCTCAAATCAAGACCGCGGCCGCAGCACTTGAACTGACCCGCTTTGACCTGATATTTTGTGCGTGTCAATCAAGCGCTTCGCCCGGCAGGAACCTGCGAAGCGTGCAGAACCAGAAGATGCAAACCGGACCCCATGGCCGCCAGCAAATCCATCCACAAGGCGAAGTTTTCGATCGGCGACGTCGTGCGGCACCGCATCTTCCCGTTTCGCGGCATCATCTTCGACGTGGATCCGGAATTCGCCAATACCGAGGAATGGTATGAATCCATTCCCGACGAAATCAGGCCGCGCCGCGATCAGCCCTTCTACCACCTCTTCGCCGAGAACGAGGAAACCGAATACATCGCCTATGTCTCGGAGCAGAACCTGCTGATGGACGACAACCGCGAGCCGGTGCGCCACCCCCAGGTCAACGAGGTTTTCGAGCGCCGTTCCGATGGCAGCTACCGGACGCGCGAGCGGCTCGTCCATTAGAGCCTTTCCCGGCGTCCCGTTCCTCGCCCTGTTTTCCGCCCCGCTCCCTGCCCCGGTCCTTGCCCCGCTCCTGATCGTCTCCTCATAAAAAAAGCGCCGGAAACTCCGGCGCTTCTGGCATTTTCGGGAGACCGGCAGCCTATTGGCTGCCGCTGCCCTTGGCCTGATCCTGCGCATCCTGCAGCTTCTTGCGGGCTTCCTCGGCCTTCTTGCGCAGTTCTTCCTGCAACTGGCGCTGACGCTGCTCCACATCGCCCTGGGAAAGCGGCGGGCCGTCATAGGCGGCGGTAAACCCGCTCAGCGTCACCTCGATGGGGTTTTCCTTCTGCTGCACGTTGAGCGAGGTCACGGTCAGCTTGCCGCCGCCCTTGAGCACCGTCACCAGCGCATCGTCGAGCTTGACCTCGGCGATACAGCTCTGCGGGAAGCAGTAGAGATAAGGCAGGGTGGTTTCCTGCTTGTCGTCGACCCGCAGCTTGATGCCGGCGGGAATCAGGCGACCGGTCGGAACGGTGATCTGGAATACCCGGCGGGTTACCTCCCCCTTGACGTCGATCAGCGAAATCGCGGTCAGAACCTGGCCGGTCGAGGCGACGGACTGGATCTGGGTGTTGCAGATATCGTTGTTTTCCTGCTTGGCGCAGACCTTGAACCAGCCATCGGGACGCTGGGCCTGGGCCTGCGCCGGGCCGGCAGCGAGCGGCAGGGTCGCCGCCACCGTCAGCGCGACACCGCCGGCAATGGCAAAAAACCTTGAAATCGTGGTCGAAGGGAGTTTCTGGGCGGAATTCATCGACAAGCCTTTGCGTTCGTGTTCCTGGTGCATGCGGTGCGGCGGGCGCATTGAGGGGCGCCGTGCGCTTGAAACCTGGGGCGGGCAAACGGCCAGCGCCGTCGGGGCCATGGCCATGTCCGCCCGAATGGGCTCCCTGGCGGGATCGCGCCGTTCGATACTGTCTTATTCGCTTCCATGCAAGCCTCGCCGGCTTTTTGCCGCAGGCTGAAGCCTTTTGCGCCCGCTTCGACAGCACAATTCTGTCTGAAAAGAGGCAAATCGGACGCTTGCCGCACAAATGCCGGGTGGTGCCCGGAAAATAGCCATCGCCACCGTGACGGCGGATCATATCTGATAGGGTTGCGCGAAAAGAATCAGCACCGACGGAGAGACCGGATGGAAGCAATGGCAATGGCGGGCGCCGCGATGAGAAAGGCCGCGAACCGGCGAAGCCCGGCCTGGCTGACGACAGCACTGGTCTTGGCGCTGATCCTTGCCCTGATGGCGATCGCCGGCCGGCCCGCCTCAGCCCAGGAGGCGCCCAAACCGCGCCATGCCATCGCCATGTATGGCGAGCCGGCCGAGCCCGCCGGCTTCAGCCATCTCTCCTACGCCAATCCCGACGCGCCCCAGGGCGGGCGGATCAGCTATGGCGTCATCGGAACCTTCGATTCCCTCAACCCCTTCATCCTCAAATCGGCCCGCACCACGGCACGCGGATTGTGGGATCCCGAATACGGTTCGAACATGTATTTCGAGTCGCTGATGATCCGCAGCCGCGACGAACCCTTCACCCTGTACGGCCTGCTGGCCGAGAGCGTCAGCCTGCCGGAGGATCGCTCCTGGATCGAGTTCCACCTCAATCCCAAGGCAGCCTGGCGCGACGGCGAGCCGGTGACGCCGGAAGACGTCATCTTCACCTATGAACTGCTGCGCGACAAGGCTCGCCCGCCCTATTCAACCCGCATGAACCGGATCGAGAAGATCGAGAAGACCGGCGAGCGCAGCGTCAAGTTCACCTTCAACGAACAGTCGAACCGGGAATATCCGCTGATCATTGCGGGCTTCACCCCGGTCCTGCCCAAACATGCGATCGATCCCGAGACCTTCGATGCCTCGACCCTGACGCCGATGCTCGGCAGCGGCCCGTATGAACTGGTAGAGGTCGACGCCGGCCGCAAGGTGGTCTACCGCAAGCGCCGGGACTATTGGGGCAAGGATCTGCCGGTCCACAAGGGCTTCTTCAACTTCGACGAGATCGCCGTTGAATATTTCTCCCAGACCGGCGCCCTGTTCGAAGCCTTCAAGAAAGGCATCATCGATGTCTATGCCGATGGCGATCCGGCCCATTGGCAGCGCGCCTATGATTTTCCGGCCGTGGAAAACGGCGAGATCGAGAAGGCGGAGTTCTTCGCAGGCGATCCGGCCAACATGCTGGGTTTCGTCTTCAACACGCGCCGCCCGCTGTTTGCCGATCCCGTGCTGCGCGAGGCGCTGTCGGAAGCGTTCGATTTCGAGGCGATCAACAAGAACCTGTTCTTCGGCGCCTATCGGCGGCTGTCGAGTTTCTGGGAAGGATCGGAACTGTCGGCCATCGGCCGCCCGGCAGGCGACAGGGAAAAGGCCTTGCTTGCCGGCTTTCCCCAGGCCGTCGAACCCGGCATCCTGAACGGCACATGGCACCCGGCGGTGACCGACGGATCGGGCGCCGACCGCAAGGTATTGCGTGGCGTCTTCTCGAAGCTCAAGGCGGCCGGCTACAGGCGCGAGCGTTCGCAATTGCTGACGCCCGCCGGCAAACCCGTCCAGTTCGAGGTCATGACGCGCGGCGTGTCGGAAGAGAAGATCGCCCTTTCCTTCCAGAACACGCTTTCCAAACTGGGCATCGGCCTCGCCGTGCGCACCGTGGACGACACGCAATACCAGTTGCGGCTCGGCACCTTCGACTACGACATGATCATCGCGGCCTATTCGGCCTCGCTCTCGCCGGGGATCGAGCAGACGCTGCGCTGGGGCACGGCCTCACGCGATATCGAGGGCAGCTTCAACTATGCCGGCGCCGCCGATCCGGCCATCGATCACCTGATCGCGGCCATGCTGGCGGCCCGCGAGACGGAAGCATTCACCGCGGCGGTGCGGGCGCTCGACCGGGTGCTGCTGTCGGGCCACTATCTCATCCCGCTCTATCACCTGCCGGGCCAGCGCATCGCGCTCCATTCCTATCTCGCCTATCCTGAAAGGACCGCCCTTTACGGCAATCAGTATCCGGTCTGGTGGCACCGATAGCGGCCGCGCCGCTGACGAAAGTTTGACCGCCGGACACGGCCACCGCCTTGATGGTCTTGAACGGGAAGCCCATATTCGCCTCACAGGAACAAGGAAACCCGCCATGTCCGATTCGCCATCGACCGATGCACCCTTGCCCGATGTCGCCACGCTGGCGCCCCCGCCGCTCACCATCGACATCGTTTCCGACGTCATGTGTCCCTGGTGCTTCATCGGCCAGCGGAACCTCGATGCGGCGAGGAAAATCGTGCCGGATGTCGACCTCGACATCCGCTGGCGGCCCTATCAGCTTGACCCTACCCTGCCGCCGGAAGGCAGGGATCGCCGGCAATATCTCGACGACAAGTTCGGCGGCGCGCAACGCGCCGGCGAGATCTATCGGCGCGTCGAGGAGGCCGGAAGGGCCAGCGGCATCGATTTCCGCTTCGACCTGATGGCGGTATCGCCCAACACGCTCGATGCCCACCGGGTGATCAAATGGGCCGGCGGCGTGTCGCCCGAAGTGCAGGACCGGCTGGTCCGGCGGCTGTTCGAACTGTTCTTCCTCGAAGGCGCGAACGTCGGCGATCACGCCGTATTGGTGGCCGCCGCTAAGGAAGCCGGCATGGACGGTGATCTCGTCGGCGATCTGCTGTCGCGCGACGACGACAAACAGGCCGTGCAGCAGGAAATCGCCCATGCGCAATCGATGGG
>JAGRLT010000060.1 GCA_020441665.1 Nitratireductor sp. | reverse complement strand
GGTCGAACCAGCCGCGCACATGAGGCGCCACGAAATAACCGGCTACAAAGCCCGGCACCAGCAGCAGCGCGATGGCGATCGCCCGCGCCCCCACATGGCCGGATACCATCAGCAGCAGGAAACTCGCCAGACTGCCAAGCGCGAAGAAGGATTGCAGCGTCGGCCGCGCATCGATTGCCTTCTGGTGCTGGAAGACCACCGCCATGGGCGGCCCGCCGACGCCGGTAATCGTCGCGGTAAACCCCGAAACCATGCCGGCGGCGCCGATCGTCGGCAGGGTGAAGGGAAACCGCAATCCCGATACCGACAGCAGCACCGCGAAGCCGATCAGCAGGCCGAAAACCAGCAGAAAGGTCTTCTCGTCCGGGATCAGCGCCAGACAATAGATCGCAACGAGTGCGCCGAGAAACCGTCCGCTCACCGACCAGCGCACCTGGTCCCACCGCACCAGCCGCCATTCGCGAACCGCACCGGTCGTCGCCGTCACGCAGGTCAGCATCAGCACCGGCGCCGGCACGAAATCCACATGAATGAGCGCCAGCGCCGGCCCGGCGATCAGGCCGAAGGCAATGCCCAGCGAAAACTGGATACAGGTCGCAGCGAAGATGGCGAAGAGCGCCAGGAGCCAGCTTGAAAGCGGATAGGCAGCAAGCGTTTCAGCCAGCAATTCCATGCCGCCCTCCCGTCCTGCGGTAATAGCGTGTCATGCCGGCACAAACAGAGAAAGGGACCGGGCAGCGCACCGGCATGGACTACTGATTGCCATCGCTCTGCTGCAGCACGGGTTCCGTGCCCTGGCCTTCGCTCGCGCCGTCGGTGGCATCCTGAGCGGAAGCCGCATCGGCCGGCTGTGCCGCTTGCCCGGAAGGTGCCGGAGCCGGCTCGTCAGCGCTGCCATTGCCCTCCTGCGCCGGTTCGCCGGACCCGGCACCGGTCCGGGACGCGGCAGGCGCGGCATTTTCCATCGCAGGTGCCGGGTTGCGATAAGCCTCGATGATCGCCTGGCCGGCACCGCCGGCGCGCGCCAGCCATTCATCAAGCATGGTTTCGCCAATCGCCGCCAGCTCTCCCCGGAGCTGCGCCGAGGGTCGGGCGACGGTCATGCCGTTGGCGCCCAGGGCAGCAAGATCGGACGCGGCGATTTCCTTCACCTTTGCCAGCCCCTGCGCCGAGGCCCGGGCGCCGCAATCGGTCAGCGCCTGCCGGGCGGCGGGCGACAGCGCGTCATAGGCCTGCTTGTTGGCGAAGATCACATTGCGCGGCAGCCAGGCCGCGAGATCGGTAAAGTTCTTCACCGCCGTCCACACCTTGCGTCCGGCGCCCGTCGATGCCGAGGACATGAAGGCATCGACCCGCCCGTCGCCAAGCGCCGGCAGCAGTTCGACCGCCGGCATGTCGACCGCCACCATGCCGGTAAGTCCGGCGATCCGCGCGGTCGCGTCGTTGTAGGCGCGGAACTTGATGCCGGAAAGATCACTCGCCGAATTGACCGGTGCGCGCGAATAGAGCCCCTGCGGCGGCCATGGCACCGAATAGACGGGCACGAGATTTTCCCGCGCGAGCGCCGCCGCGACTTCCGGCATCGCCGCCGCCCAGAGTTTCTCCGCTTCGTCGAACGAACCCGCCAGGAAGGGAACCGAATCGATGCCGTAGACCGCGTTTTCCTCCGCATGCGCCGACAGGAGCCGTTCGCCGATCAGCGCCTGGCCGCCGGAAACCGCCCGCTTGATGTCGGCGCCGCGAAACAGCAGCCCGCCCGGATGGGTCGAAATCGCGAGGCTCGAACCCGCATCGCCGACGCACCGGGCGAAATCGGCGGCAATCTGCGAATGATAGATTTCCGCTTCATAGCCGAGCGCCATGTCCCAGTTCTGCGCCCGTGCCGTGCCGGCAAACCCGGCCATGCCCGCAAGGCCCGCCAGCAGCGCGAGAACTGCCCCGCGCCCGCGGGATACCGGTTTCTGGATGGTCATGCTGATCTCTCCTGCCAGGCGGCAAGCCCTTGCCGCCGGTCGTCTTACGCACACCGCCGCGCCCGCAGCCGGGCGCCCGCCATCGAATTCCGATCTATTGAAATCGCATCGGCGAATAGGCTGCAAGGTCCGTATTGGGTTTTTTGCCGCCAATCAACTGCGCAAGCAGCCAGCCGGTCTTCGGTCCACCGGTAAGCCCCACATGCTGGTGGCCAAAGCCGGCAAAGACCCCGGCAGCACCATCGATCTCGCCGATCACCGGCAGCGAATCGGTCAGCGTCGGCCGGTGCCCCATCCAGGTTTCGGTGCGCTCCCAGGTCAGGTCGGGAAATGCCCGGCGGAACTGCCGCTCGAGCAGGGCGAAAGGCGCCTTCGACGGCGGCGCGGCGAGCCCGCCCAGTTCAACGATGCCGGCACAGCGGATGCGCCCCTCCATCGAAGTCGCGACGAACTTGCCGCTCGAAATCATCATCGGCGTGTCGAACCGGCGCGACGGGTTCCAGAATTCCATATGGTAGCCACGCTCCGATTCGAGCGGCATACGAAGGCCGAACGATTGCATCAGCCGCCGCGACCAGGCGCCGGTGGCGACCAGCACCGCGTCGTAGGGTTCAAGGACGCGATCGATCACCGCACCCCTGAGCCTGCCGGCCTCGATCGCGATTTCGCTCACCTCGGCGCGGATCTCCCTGCCGCCCTGCCCGGCAAAATGCCTTGCCAGCGCCGCCACATACCGGCCGGGATCGGTGATGTAGCCGTGATTGCCGAGCACCACGGCGAAATCCTGCCCCGGCGCCAGGCCCGGCACCCGCCGGCGCAGGGCATCGCCCTCCAGTTCCTGCCACTCAAAGCCGTGCGCCTTGCGGATGCCCCAGCCGAAAGCATCCTTCTCGAAGGCCGCGCGATCCTTGTAGACCACCATGTAGTCCGACGGAACGATATGGTGTTCGGCGCCCGTTCCGGCGGCAAGCGCCTGATGATCGGCCAGGCTGTCGCCGACGATGTGATAGAGCGCGGCGGCGATCCGCTTCGCATCCGCGGCATTGGCGTTTTTCAGAAAGGCCGGCAGCCAGGGCAGCAGCTTCGGCAGATAGCGCCACTTGACAAACAGCGGCTCGTTGGGATCGAGCAGCATTTTCGGCGCCTTGGCGAGCAGGCCGGGCGTGGCCACCGGAATGATGGCCGAAGACGCCAGCAGGCCGGCATTGCCGTAGCTGGTGCCCGCGGCCGGTCCCCCGCGGTCGACCAGCGTCACATCATGGCCGTCGCGCTTGAGCCAGATCGCCGCCGCCACGCCGACGATCCCCGCCCCGATCACCAGAACCCGCTTCGACGCGCCCGGGGCATCCCCATTCCGGCGGCTTGTATCTTTCATGGATGCCTGTCGTCTGGCGCGGAAAATGGGCCTACACGGAGGCCGGTCGCGGAATGCGGTTTTCGAAATACCGCATCACCAGGACGATGATACCGGTGAGAACGATGTAGATGCCGGCGATCAGCAGCAGCGGCTCATAGACCCGATAGGTATCCTGGCGGATCTGGGTTCCGACGCCGAACAGTTCCTGAATGGTGATGGTGGCGGCAAGCGGCGTTGCCTTGAGCGTCAGCACCAGTTCCCCCGCCAGCGTCGGGAAGACGTTCTGCAGCGCGCGCGGCAGCCAGACGCGCCGCAACACGGTGAACGGACCCATGCCCATGGCATGGGCGGCCTCCAGCTCGCCTTTCGGCACGCCGGCAAAGGCACCGCGCATCACCTCGCCCACATAGCCTGCCACCGAAAGGGAGAAGGCGAAGACCGCGTAGGGATAGGCCGCCCTCAGATAGGGCCAGAACACGCTTTCGCGGATGCCGGGAATCGAGGGAAAGACCGAGCCGAGCCCGTAATAGATCAGCCAGAGCTGGATCAGCAGCGGCGTACCGCGGATGACGGTGCAGAAGCCCAGCGCGATGTTGGCGAGCCATTTCGGCCCGGTGACCTGCACCAGCCCGATCGGAATGGCCGCGGCCATGCCGAAACCGGCGCAGATAACGACCAGTTGCAGCGTCACCCACAACCCGCCGAGCAATTGTTCGAAATAGACCGGCAGCCAATCCCAGACCATCACCGCCCTCCTGCTGTCTGCGCGTTGAGCTTGCTCGTTCTCGACACCGGCCGATAGCGCCGTTCGAGCTTGCGGATCAGATAGGTCGAAACCAGGCTCAGCATCAGATAAAGCACGGCAGCGGCGATGAAGAACAACAGATAGTTGCGCGTGCTGCCCGCCGCCTGCCGGGTTACCGTCGCCAGTTCGCTCGACCCGACCACGGCGAGAAGCGCTGTGTCCTTGGTGACGATGAGCCACAGATTGGCAAGGCCGGGGATCGCGAACGGAATCATCGAGGGAACCATGATGCGCCACAGCATCTTGCCGCGGCTCATGCCATAGGCGAAGGCGGCTTCCACCTGGCCCTTCGGCACCGCCAGCATGGCGGCGCGGATCACTTCCGTCGTATAGGCGCCCTGGACGAAGCCGAGAACGCCGATACCGGCGGCGATCGGGTTGATATCCACCCGTCCCGAGCCGAGCCCGTCCATGATCGAATTGATCAGGCTTTGGCCGGAATAGAACAGCAGCAGGATCAGCACCAGTTCCGGCACCGCCCGGATGAGCGTCGTATAGATTTCAAGGATCGTCCTGAGGACCGGCCCGCCATGGATCTTGCCCACCGCTCCGGCAAAGCCGATCAGCAATCCGACGCCATAGGCGCCCAGTGCCACAAAGACCGTAACGAACAGGCCCTTGAGCAGCACACCGCCCCAGCCGGGTGGCGAAAATGCCAGCAGGTGCAGACTGTCCCACATGAGCGACCCCCTTATCGTCTGCCAACAGAAGCGATGCGCCACCGCGTGGCCGGGCAACGCATCCCAAGGCGTATGTCCAGGCCCCGGCCGGTCACCCGGCCGGAACCGCTATCGATCAGTCGCCATAAATGTCGAAGTCGAAATACTTCTTGGCGATCGCGTCATAGGTGCCGTCGGCACGCACCTTGGCGATCGCGTCGTTGAACTTCTGCTTCAGCGCATCGTCGCCCTTGCGCAGGCCCACGCCGACGCCCTTGCCGAAGATCGCCTCGTCTTTCAGATAGGCCTTGATCTCGCAGCACTGGCCGGCATCGGAGGCGAGGAAATCGACGAAGGCGAGCGAATCGCCGACCACGGCGTCGAGGCGACCGGCAACCAGATCGTTGTTGTGCTCGTCAAAGGCCTGATAGGTGACCTTGATCTCGTCGGCCGTGTCCTTGTAGTGGGCCTCGGCATAATTGGCATGGATGGTCGATACCTGGGCACCGACGATCTTGCCCTTCATGCTTTCCGGCGAACCGTCAATGTCCATGTCCTTCGGCGCGACGAGGGCGGCCGGCGTGTTGTAGTACTTGTCGGAAAAGTCGATCGTCTTCATCCGCTCTTCGGTGATCGACATGGAGGCGAAGATCGCGTCGATCTTGCCCTCGGTCAGCGCCGGAATGATGCCGTCCCAGGCAATCGGCGTCCACACGCAGGTCTCGCCCATGGCAGCGCAGACCGCCTCGCCGAGTTCGATCTCGAAACCGCTGCGGTTGCCGGAGGCGTCCTGATCGGCAAACGGCGGATAGGGCGCGGTATCGAGGCCGAGCTTGAGCTCGGCAGCCGCACCGGTGGCAAAGCCGGCCGAAAGCGCCGCAACTGCCAGTAACTTGATCGCTGTCCTCATGATAACCTCCGTGTTGACATGCGTTTGATGTGTGTCGGGCGCCCCTCATGGCAGCCCCGGCTGATCGTCTGCCCGCCTCCCAACAAGGCCGGCTGGTTGCCCCACAATCGGTTGAACTTGCCTTTCAGTGGATGGAACTGACAAACGCCCGGCAGCGCTCGCTGTCAGGCTCGTAGAAGACCTTCTTCGGCGGTCCCTCCTCCTCGACAAGACCCTGATGCAGATAGATCACATGCGAGGAAACGTCGCGCGCGAACTTCATCTCATGGGTGACGAGGATCATCGTGCGGCCTTCATCGGCGAGGCCGCGTATGACCCGCAGGACTTCGCCGACGAGTTCTGGATCGAGCGCCGAGGTCGGTTCGTCGAACAGCATCACATCGGGGTTGATGGCAAGCGCCCGGGCGATCGCGACGCGCTGCTGCTGGCCGCCGGAAAGGAACCCCGGATACTGGTCGCGCTTCTCCCAGAGGCCGACCTTGTTGAGCAGGTCTTCCGCCTGTTCGATCGCCTCGGCCTTCGAAACGCCCTGGACATGCACCGGCGCCTCGATGACGTTTTGCAGCACGTTCATGTGCTGCCACAGGTTGAAACTCTGAAACACCATGCCGAGCTTGGTGCGCAGCCGCTGGACCTGCTTGACATCGGCGGGATGCAGATTGCCGTCATTGCCGGACTTGAAGCGGATCGCCTCGCCGGAAACGATGATCTCGCCCTGCGACGGCAGTTCGAGCAGGTTGATGCACCGCAGGAACGTGCTCTTGCCTGAGCCCGACGCTCCGATGATCGAGATCACATCCCCCTTATGCGCCGACATGGAGATGCCCTTGAGCACTTCAAGATCGCCGAACCGTTTGTGGATATTTCCAACTTCGACCGCAGGAACCACCTGCGCCACCCGTTCCGCACCGTCGCTTGTCTTCATGCTCAATCGACTTCCTCCCAAAAGAACGCCACCCATCGAAGCACATCGCGCTCGTTTACTGCAAGCGCAAACTGCAACCGTACCGTGCCCGGCGATTTACCGCCCGGCGCGGATTTCACGCCTCCGCCATTCTGCCCGCTTCGCGCAGGACCATGCCGTAAAGATCGCGCGGCTCGTCGGGATCGGCGATCATGTCCAGCCGTTCGCAATACCCGCTGCCGCTTTCGATCTTGCCGCGCAGCCAGCGCAGGGCGGAAAAATCCTCGATCGCAAAACCGACCCCGTCAAACAGCGTGATCTCGGTTTCGCTGCCGCGGCCAGGCGCCTCGCCGGCGACCACCTGCCACAATTCGCGCACCGGATGGTCGTCATCGAGCTGCTGGATATCGCCCTCGATGCGGGTCTGCGGCGGATATTCGACGAAGATCTCCGAGCGCAGCAGCACATCGCGGTGCAGTTCCGTCTTGCCGGGGCAATCGCCGCCAATGGCGTTGATGTGCAGGCCGGCGCCGATCATGTTGTCGGTCAGGATCGTCGCGTAATTCTTGTCGGCGGTGCAGGTCGTCACCACATCGGCGCCCTCGATCGCCTCTTCGGGCGACGAACACAGCGTGATGGCAAGCCCGCTATCGGCCAGATTGCGCCGGCATTTTTCCGACGCCGTGCGGTCGATGTCGTAGAGCCGCAAATGGGTGATGCCGCAAACCGCCTTCAGCGCCAGCGCCTGGAATTCCGCCTGCGCGCCATTGCCGATCAGGCAGAGCGTCCTCGGATTGGGCCGCGCCAGATACCTGGTCGCCATCGCCGAGGTTGCCGCCGTCCTGAGCGCCGTCAGCACGGTCATTTCGGTCAGCAGCACCGGATAGCCGGTATCGACGCTCGCCAGCAGGCCGAACGCCGTCACCGTCTGCAGGCCCTCGCGCATGTTCTTGGGATGGCCGTTGACATATTTGAAGCCGTAATCGATCCCGTCCGAGGTCGGCATCAGTTCGATCACGCCCTCCTTGGAATGCGAGGCGACGCGCGGCGTCTTGTCAAACAGCGGCCAGCGCCGGAAATCCTCTTCGATATAGCCGGTCAGCTCGATCAGGCACTGCTCGATCCCCGTCGCCAGCGCCAGTCGCATCATGTTTTCGACGCTGACGAAGGGAACCTCGTTGAGATGCTTGCGGTCCATCATGGCTCAATAGCTCCGCGTCTTGCGGTCGAGGATGGTCTTGCCGAACAGGCTTGAGGTCAGATCGACCAGGAGTTTCGCGGTTCGTCCGCGCACGTCGAGAAACGGATTGAGCTCGACGAGATCGAGCGAGCGCACCGCGCCGCATTCGTGCAGCAGTTCCATGATGAGATGGGCTTCGCGCACCGTCGCGCCGCCCGGTACCGTGGTGCCTACGGCGGGCGCCACTTCCGGGTCGAGGAAATCGACATCGAGGCTGATATGCAGCCAGCCATTGTCGGCAACCGCGCGCTCGGCGAAATTGCGCACCAGGCTGACAATGCCATGCTCGTCGACGGAGCGCATGTCGTGCACGGTGAAGTGACGGGCGATGAGCTTGGCGCTTTCGTCCCGGTCGACCGAACGCAGGCCGAGCAGGCAGACCTTGCTTGGATCGACCGCGACCTCAAGCGGCGGATACCAGTCCTTGAAACCGGCTTCGCCGGTCAGATAGGCCAGCGGCGTTCCGTGCAGGTTGCCGCTCGAAGTGGTGTCCAGCGTATGCACGTCGGGATGGGCGTCGAGCCACAGCACATAGAGCGGCCTGCCCTCGTCCCGGGCGGCACGGGCGACACCGGCAATCGTTCCCGCCGACAGCGAATGGTCGCCGCCGAGGAAGACCGGTACGCCTTCCCTCGCCTTTTCATGCGCCCGCTCGGCAAGCGCCTCAATCCAGCCGGATACGGCTTCGAGGTCGTGAATGGCGGGGTTGGGATGGCGCGGCAGGTCGCGCGGCGTGAAGGTCACATTGCCGGCGTCGCTCACCTTGTAGCCGAGCGCGGCGATCGCCTCGCAAATACCGGCGGTGCGCAGCGCGTCCGGCCCCATCAGGCAGCCCGGCTGGCTCGCCCCGACCTGAACCGGTGCCCCGACAAAGATGCAATGGCGGTTGATCGCGTTCAAATCCTGCTCCCGTAAACCTGGCCGCAAAGCGGCCGCCTCTCACGGGCCCGCCCGTTTGCGGACCCATCCATCGGCGCGCACTATTGCTATTTAAAGCGGAACTTATAAGCTGAAAAAATGCGCATAATGGGAAGTCTTCTTCCTATTTTGACAAGGAGATAGTGCAAAATGGAAAGTCTCGATGCGAAATTGATCGCCGCCCTGCGCCGCAACGGGCGGGAATCGGTCGCCAATCTGTCGGTAGCCCTGGGGGTATCGCGCACCACGATCCGCCAGCACATGAACCGCATGGAAGCCGACGGCCGCATTCTGGGCTACACGGTGACGCTGCGCGAGGACGCCATCCCGCGCGGCATTCGCGCCCACACCATGATCGCCATCGAGGGCCACAAGGCCGACCGGATCATCGCCCGCATGTACCGCATCGCGGCGGTGCAGCTCGTTCACGCCACCAATGGCAAATGGGATCTCGTCGCCGAATTGCAGACCGGCTCGGTCGAGGAAATCGACCAGGCCCTGACGGCCCTGCGCGAAATCGAGGGTATTGCCGCCAGCGAGACCAGCATCCTGCTGGCAACCCGCCATCCCTCATCGCTCAGGGGGTAGTGTGCCATCGCCATCCTCGACCGCGCGCCGGGGATGGCGATCATCGCCTACCCCTCATATTCGAGCAGCAGGTCCTTGGCGTCGACCGAGGCGCCGGGCGTCACGTGAACGGCGGCAACGATCCCCTTGCGGTCGGCATGGATCGCCGTCTCCATCTTCATCGCCTCGATGGTGAACAGCACATCGCCGGCATTGACCATCATGCCGGGCTTCACCGCCACGCTGGCGATCGTGCCGGGCATGGGCGAACTCACGTGATCGGCATTGCCTTCTTCGGCCTTGCGCTGCTTGGCAACCTGCGAGGCGATCGCCCGGTTCGGCACGCGCACCGTGCGCGGCTGGCCGTTCAGTTCGAAGAACACCCGCACCTCGCCGTCGTCATGGGTCTCGCCGATCGCCTGCAGGCGGATTTCCAGCGTCTTGCCCGGATCGATCTCGACCGAAATCTGCTCCGCCGGCTCCATGCCGTAAAAGAAGACCGGCGTCGGCAGGGTGCGCACCGGCCCATAGCCGCGATGGCGGCCCATATAGTCGAGATAGACCTTGGGATACATCAGATAGCCGCACAGATCCTCGTCATCGACCTTGAAACCCTCCAGTTCCTCGATCACCGCCCGGCGCGTCGCCTCGATATCGACCGGTTTCATGTCGGCGCCGGGCCGCGTCGTGATCGGTTTTTCGCCCTTGAGCACCTTCTTCTGCAACGCCTGAGGCCAGCCGCCCGGCGGCTGGCCGAGATTGCCCTTCATCATGTCGACGACCGAATCGGGGAAGGAAATTTCCTTGGCCGGATTTTCCACGTCCTCGCGCGAAATCCCCTGCGCCACCATCATCAGCGCCATGTCGCCGACGACCTTGGATGACGGCGTCACCTTGACGATGTCGCCGAACATGTCGTTGACCTCCGCATAGGCCTTGGCGACCTCGTGCCAGCGCTCCTCGAGGCCAAGGCTCTTGGCCTGTGCCTTGAGATTGGTGAACTGGCCGCCCGGCATTTCATGCAGATAGACTTCCGATGCGGGCGCCGCGAGCCCGCTCTCGAACGCCGCATATTGCGCCCGCACCTGCTCCCAGTAATCGGACATGGCGCGCACCGCCTCGACATCGATGCCGGTATCGCGCTCGGTATGCCGCAGCGCCTCGACGATCGAGCCGAGACAGGGCTGCGAGGTGGAACCGGAAAACGCGTCCATCGCCGCATCGACGCAATCGACCCCGGCGGCGCTCGCCGCCAGCACGGTCGCCGCCGAAATGCCGCTGGTATCATGGGTGTGGAAGTGCACCGGCAGGCCGGTCTCCTCCTTGATCGCCCGGATGAGATCATAGGCGGCGGCCGGCTTCAGCAGGCCGGCCATGTCCTTCAGGCCGAGAATATGGGTGCCGGCAGCCTTCAGGTCGCGCGCCATGCTGACGTAGTAGTCGAGATCGTATTTCGGTCGCTCGGGATCGAGGATGTCGCCGGTATAGCAGATCGCCGCCTCGCAGATCTTGCCGGTTTCGAGCACCGCATCGATCGCCACCCGCATGTTCTCGACCCAGTTGAGGGAATCGAACACGCGGAACACATCGACGCCGCTCCTTGCCGCCTGGTCGACGAATTTCACCACGACGTTGTCGGGATAGTTGGTGTAGCCGACCCCGTTCGATGCGCGCAGCAGCATCTGGGTCAGCAGGTTCGGCATCCGGTCGCGCAGATCGCGCAACCGCTGCCAGGGGCATTCCTGCAGGAAACGGTAGGAAACGTCGAAGGTCGCCCCGCCCCAGCACTCGACCGAGAAGAGCTGCGGCAGGTTGTGCGCATAGGCCCGTGCCGCATTGACCATGTCGATGGAGCGCATGCGCGTCGCCAGCAGCGACTGGTGTCCGTCGCGCATGGTCGTGTCGGTGATCAGCAGCCGCTTCTGTTCGAGCATCCAGTCGGCGACCGCCCTCGGCCCTTTTTCTTCCAGCAGGTTCTTCACCCCGCGCGGCGCCTCATCGCTGCGAAGCCGGGGCGGCCGGGGCGATTCGAGTGGCACGGCGGGCCGCGGCTTCGACTTGGTCTCCGGATGGCCGTTGACCGAGATATCAGCGATGTAGTTGAGGATCTTGGTCGCCCGGTCACGCCTTTTGCTGAACTGGAAGAGTCCCGGCGTCGTGTCGATGAACTTGGTCGTATAGGTGTTGTCGAGAAAGGTCGGATGCTTCAGCAGGTTCTCGACGAAGGCGATGTTGGTCGACACGCCGCGAACGCGGAATTCGCGCAAGGTCCGGTCCATGCGCGCGATCGCCAGTTCCGGTGTCGGCGCCCAGGCGGTGACCTTCACCAGCAGCGAATCGTAGAAACGCGTGATCACCGCGCCCGAATAGGTCGTGCCGCCGTCGAGCCTTATGCCCATGCCCGTCGCCGAGCGGTAGGCGGTGATGCGGCCGTAGTCAGGCACGAAATTGTTCTGCGGGTCTTCGGTGGTGATGCGGCATTGCAGGGCGTGGCCGTTGAGCCCCACATCGGCCTGGCTCTGTGTGCCGGTCGCCTCCTGGATCGTCTTGCCCTCGGTGATCAGGATCTGCGCCCGCACGATGTCGATGCCGGTCACTTCCTCCGTCACCGTATGCTCGACCTGGACGCGCGGATTGACCTCGATGAAGTAGAACGCGCCGGTATCCATATCCATCAGGAACTCGACCGTGCCGGCGCATTGATAGCCGACATGGCGGCAGATCCTGAGCCCGAGCTCGCACAGTTCCTCGCGCTGGGCCTGGGTCAGATAGGGTGCGGGCGCGCGCTCGACGACCTTCTGGTTGCGCCGCTGCACCGAGCAGTCGCGTTCCCACAGATGGTAGAGATTGCCATATCGGTCGCCCAGCACCTGCACTTCCACATGGCGCGCCCGCTCGACGAGTTTTTCGAGATAGCCCTCGCCATTGCCGAAGGCGGCCTCCGCCTCGCGGCGGCCTTCGAGCACTTTCTGCTCCAGTTCTTCCGGCTTCAGGATCGGCCGCATGCCGCGCCCGCCGCCGCCCCACGAGGCCTTCAGCATGAAGGGATAGCCGACCGCCTCGGCCATCCGGCGCACTTCATCCATGTCGTCGGGCAGCACATCCGTTGCCGGGATCACCGGCACGCCCGCTTCGATCGCGATGCGCCGGGCCGAGGCCTTGTCGCCCAATTGCCGCATGGTGCTGGCCTTCGGGCCGATGAACAGGATGCCGTTCCTTTCGCAGGCATCGACGAAATCCGGGTTTTCCGACAACAGACCATAGCCCGGATGGATCGCATCGGCGCCCGACTGCTTCGCCACGCGGATGATCTCGTCGATCGAAAGATAGGCCTGAACCGGGCCGAGCGCCTCGCCGATCAGATAGCTTTCATCCGATTTGAAGCGGTGCAGGCTGAGCCGGTCCTCCTTGGCATAGACGGCGACCGTTTTCTTGCCCAGTTCGTTACAGGCACGCAGAATGCGGATGGCGATTTCACCCCGGTTGGCCACCAGGATTTTCTTGATCTCGTTTTGCTCGGCAGACATGGACACGGGAGGTTCGGTTGCGATGGAAAGACGGCTCACGCGGTTCTTAGATCAGCGTGCCGGAAATTGAAATACGCAGTTCCGCCGAAACGGAACTATCGGGCCGGCTCAGGCTCTGTCGACCTTGCGGACCGCCGCGCATTCCTCACCGATGATGGCGGTGATCAGGCGGCAATCCTCCACGTCGAAGGTCAGCGGCACCCGCATGTCGCAGGTCGTCGACAGCACACGGCGCGTCTGCGCCAGGTCCGGCAGGTCCTCGATGTATCTCCAGCTGTCATAGCGGCCGGTAAAGCCCGCCATCACATTGTAGCGGTGCAGCCGGCCGCTACGCAGCAATGCCACCGCCCGCTCGATGCCCGCCTCGGGAATGGCTTCCTGCTGGGTGAAGGCCTTGGTGAAACGGGTCATGAACGCTTTCAATCAAGCCAGCCGGAAGGAGCAGGTCCGCCTTCGCTACGCTTCGGCGCGAGGTTGTCACCCATGTCTCAGGTACGAACTGTTACCCATGTCTCCGGGCCGTACAAGTGAAGGCTGGTCGGAGTGGCAGGATTCGAACCTGCGACCCCCTCGTCCCGAACGAGGTGCGCTACCAGGCTGCGCCACACTCCGACATCGGGCGGCGCATGCGCCACCCGGAAAAGCGAGCGGTTTATAGACCGGCAGATGTCGGGCGGCAACGGGGTGCCGCGACTTTTTTATCTGCTGCCGCTCCACTGCGGGATAGGTGGAAATCAGGACGGAAAGAGCGCAGCGCCGAGGCCCATGGACCCTGCGCGTCCGTTTGCCCTGCGAGAAGGCATCCTGCCCATCATGTCATCCGATCACGCCGATCGGGCGATGGCCGGTTGAAGGATTTGCGTGTTGACAAGCCGCGCCGCCAGAATCCCCGCGATCATCGCGCCGACGAACTGGAAGGTCTCGCCATAGCCAAGGCCGAGCGCCGGAATGGCACCGCCCGGACAGAAGCCGGCTATGCCCCAGCCGATGCCGAACAGCGCCGAACCGCCGACGAGATAGCGGTCGATGACCCGGCTGGCCGGCACGTTGAACGCCGCTTCGAGCACCGGCTTCTGCCGCGCGCCGAAAACGATCCGGTAGCCGATCGCCGTGGTGACGAGCGCACCGCCCATGACGAAGACCAGGCTTGGATCCCAGCTTCCGGCGAGATCGAAGAAGTTGAGCACCTTGGCGGGGTTGGCCATGCCGGCAAGGGCGATGCCGAGGCCGAACACGGCGCCGATCAGAAAGGCGGAAACGCGTTTCATCGTTCAAACTCCAATGACATGCCGGCTGACATAGACGGTGATGAAGGCGGCGAGCATGAACACCAGGGTTGCCGCGATCGAACGCGGCGACAGCCGCGCCATGCCGCACACCCCGTGGCCGCTGGTGCAGCCCGATCCGAAATAGACGCCGATGCCGACGATGAAGCCGCCGAAGATCAGCGGCAGGGTATTGACCGGCACGGCGAATTCGATCGTGCCGCCGGCAGCAACAAACACCATCGGCGCGACAATGGCGCCGGCCAGAAAGGCGGCGCGCCATTGCCAGTCAGTGGCCGGCGGCGGCAGCACACCGCTCAAAATGCCGGTCATGCCGGCAATGCGCCCGTGCAGCGCCATCAGCAGCGTCGCCGCCAGCCCGATCAATACGCCGCCCAAAAGCGACCAGTAGGGGGTAAATTCGGTTTCCATCGAAGGCTTCCCGGTCTTGAAACAGAACAATCCGCGCCGAAACCGAGAGGAGTGACGGCCGGATTGTTGTTTGCATTTCTTCGCCATCCATATTATGTAAGAGAACGCTTATATTCAAGAGGATTTATGCAATGACGCCCCTGGAAGAGCTGGAGCCGAAGGTTGCCGAGGCGGCCAGGCTGATGGAAATGCTGTCGCAGCCCGTCAGGCTCAAGATCCTCTGCCTGCTGCTCGAAGGCGAGCGCAGCGTGCTGCAGCTTGCCGACACGGCCGGCCTGTCGCAGCCGGCCATGTCGCACCACCTGCGCAAATTGCGCGAGGCCGATCTGGTGGAGACCCGCCGCAGCGCCCAGACGATCTATTATTCGCTCAGGGGACGGGAAGTGCGCGCCGTTCTGGCGACCCTGCACGACCTCTATTGCGCGCCGGCAATGACGGCCGCGGCATCCCGCGAAAGAACAGCCGAAAGAGCCTGAACCGAGCAAAGCTTCATATCCGGCGTCCGAGCCAGGCGAGGCTTTCCTCCGTCTTTCCGACAGGCCGGTATTCGGCACCGACCGGCTCGCTCCAGCCGATGGCGTCGAGGAAATCGAACACTTCCGCATAGTCGATCTCGCCATGGTCCGGCGGGCCGCGATCGGGCACGGCGGCGATCTGCACATGGCCGGTCACGGGCATGAGGTTTTCGAACAGGCGCAGCACGTCATGGCCCATCCGGCCGGCATGGTAGAAATCGAACATCAGTTTGAGGTTTCTCCGCCCGGCCCTGGAAATCAGTTCCGCGGCCAGATCGAAGCCGTCGAGAAAATAGCCGGGCACGTCATGGCTGTTGATCGGCTCGACGAGGATGCCGATATCGTGCTCCTCGGCAACGCAGCAGGCATGGTCGAGATTGGCCAGGAAGACGCGCCGCGCTTTCCCGCCGGCTGCCAGTCCCGCCATCACATGTATCCGTTTGGCGCCGATCATAACGGCATACCCAATCGCCTCATCGATCGCGGCCCGCGCCTCGGCCTCGCGGCCCGGAAGGGCCGAAAGCCCGAATTCGCCTTCCCGGCCCGGCATCGTATTGATGCCGAGCATGGTCAGCCTGCCGGCATCAAGCGCCGCCTTGACCGCAAGCGGATCATGGCCATAGGGCCAATGGCATTCCACGGCGTCGAAGCCCGCCTGCGCCGCCGCGCCGATGGCCTCCGGCAGGGAGAGTTCCCGCCACAGAAAGCCGAGATTGGCCGAGAAGCGCGGCATCCTATCCCTCGAGCTTCAGCGAGCGAAGCCGCAAGGCATTGGAAATCACCGATACCGAGGACAGGCTCATGGCGGCGGCGGCGATCATCGGCGACAGCAGGGTACCGGTGAACGGATAGAGGATGCCGGCTGCCAGCGGCACGCCGAGCGCATTGTAGCCGAAGGCGAAAACGAGGTTCTGCCGAATGTTGCCGAGCGTCGCTCCGGCCAGCCTGCGCGCCCGGATAATGCCGGAGAGATCGCCCTTGAGCAGGGTGATGCCGGCACTTTCCAGCGCCACATCGGTTCCCGTTCCCATCGCTATGCCCACATCGGCGGCGGCAAGCGCCGGCGCATCGTTGATCCCGTCGCCGGCCATGGCAACGACGCTTCCCGCACCGCGCAGCGCATCGATCAGCGCCTTCTTTTCCTCCGGCAGGATGCCGGCGCGGTATTCGTCAATCCCGAGCCGCGAGGCCACCACCTTCGCCGTGCCTTCGCTGTCGCCCGTCGCCATGATGACGCGAATGCCCGCTTCATGCAGCGCCTCGATCGAGGCCAGTGCGTTTTCCTTGACCGGATCGGCGACCGCGAGCAGGCCGGCAAGCCTGCCGTCGCGCGCCACGAACATCACCGTCTTGCCCTCGCCGCGCAGGGTCCGGGCGGTTTCCTCCGCGCCTTGGACGGCGACGCCCTCGGCTTCCATCATCGCGGCATTGCCGAGCGCGACCGGCTTTCCCGCCACGCGGCCGCGCACGCCCTTGCCGGTGACCGCCTCGAAGCCCGCGGCCGCGACCGCCTGGACCTTGCGCTCTCGCGCGCCGGCCACGATCGCCTCGGCGAGCGGATGTTCCGACCCCTGTTCGAGGCCGCTGGCGGCTTCCAGCACGATCTTCTCGCCAACCCTTCCGAACGCCACCACATCGGTCAGCGCCGGCCGTCCTTGCGTCAGCGTGCCGGTCTTGTCGACCACCAGCGTATCGACGGCGGCAAGCCTTTCCAGCGCGCCCGCCTCCTTGACCAGCACGCCCGCCTGGGCGCCGCGCCCGGTTGCCGTCATGATCGATACCGGCGTCGCAAGCCCCAACGCGCAGGGACAGGCGATGATCAGCACCGAGACCGCCGCGATGATCGCATGGACAAGGGCCGGCTCGGGACCGACCAGGCTCCACGCGATGAAGGCGATCACAGCGACGCCGACCACCACCGGCACGAACCAGCCGGCTACCCGGTCCGCCAGCCCCTGGATCGGCGCACGCGAGCGCTGGGCGCTCGATACCATGGCGACGATCTGCGCCAGTCGGGTTTCGTCGCCGACCCTTTCGGCCTCGATGATCAGCGAACCTTGTCTGTTGAGCGTGCCGCCGGTCACCGCATCGCCGACGCGCTTTTCGACCGGCACGGGTTCGCCTGTCAGCATGCTCTCGTCGATCGAGGAATGGCCCTCGGCAATCCGCCCGTCGACCGGAACGCTCTCGCCGGGCCGCACCCGAAGCCGGTCACCGGCCATGATGTTTTCGAGCGGCGCATCGTATTCCTCGCCATCAGGCAGGATCCGCCGCGCGGTTCTGGGCGCGAGATCGATCAGCGCCCGGATCGCGTCGCCGGTCCTTTCCCGCGCCCTCAACTCCAGCACCTGGCCGACGAAAACCAGCGCGATGATCACCACCGACGCCTCGTAATAGACCGGCAGATGGCCGCTCGCCATCTTGAGCGATTGCGGGAAGAGCTGCGGCAGGAAGGTGGCGGTGACCGAATAGAGATAGGCCGCCAGGACGCCGAGCATGATCAGCGTCCACATGTTGAGGTTCCAGGTCCTGACCGAGGTCCAACCGCGATGGAAGAAAGGCTGCGCCGCCCAGAGCACCACCGGCGTTGCCAGCAGGAATTCGGCATAAAGCGCATTGCCCTCGCCGATCCAGTGCCGCACGGGCAGGCCCAGCATCGGCCCCATGGTCAGCAGCAGCAGCGGGATCGCCGCCAGCGCGCTGACCCACAGCCTGCGGGTGAAGTCTATCAGTTCGGGGTTGGGGCCTTCGGCAATGCCGTCCATCGGTTCGAGCGCCATGCCGCAGATCGGACAGGTGCCCGGTCCCTCCTGCACGATCTCGGGATCCATCGGACAGGTATAGAGCGCGCTCTTCTTCTCGACCTTGCCTTTGCGCGCCTTGTTGCCCGACAGATAGAAATACGGATCGGCCTCGAACCGGTCATGGCACTTCGGATTGCAGAAGTGAAATTCGTCGCCCTTGTATTTGAGCGACGGCTTGCCCTTGCCGAGGGTCACCGTCATGCCGCAGACGATATCCTTGACCGTGCCGTCCTGGGCAACGGTGGCAGCCCTGCGCAGCGCCTCGGGATCGATTGCAACTGCGGCGCCACCATGGGCGTGACTGTGCTTGTGCTCACTCATGATCTGACAACTTTCCCGGACACAGACGCGCCCGCATCAATATCCCGGGCGCCTCCGCGCCAACGGGTGTGATTCCTGTTGCTGTCAGGATAGGCCTTCCAGTGACTGGAAGGTCAAGGGCATAGGGAGACCAACTTATCCCAGGACCGAAAAACTCGATTCCCGGTTGATCTCGCGCTTGCGCGAATAGAAGCCGGCACTGGTTTCGAGCCCCAGATAAGGCAGCGTGAACTGCATCGGCCGAACATCGTGATCGGCGCCGTTCTCGCAATAATCGACCAGCGCCGCCATCATCTTGCCGGCGATCGGCGCGTTCTTGTACTGATTGCCGCTGGTGCCGCAGGCCATGTAGAAGCCCGGCAGGGACGACTTGTCGTAGATCGGAATCCAGTCGGTCGATGCGTCGTAGAGATCGACCACGCCGCGGGTTTTCGACGGAATGCCAAGCGACGGCACGCGCTGGGCGTAGCGCATCGCCTGCACCGTCCACTGATCGGTGAAATTGCGGTCGTAATCGACATCGTCGTCGACCCAGTAATGCGGGTCGCATTCGGGATCCTCCGAGCCGATCAGGATATTGTTGCCGTGCTCGGGCCGGCTGTAGCAGGCGATATCGCTGTCGGAAATGATCATCCCGTTATGGTAGAAATCGAATCCGGCCGGCGACGGCACATGCACCACTTCCTGGCGCAGGGGGCGGGTCTCGATGGTCATGTCATCCGTGACGCCGGCCATCCGGTTGACGATCGACGAGCCGGGGCCGGCGACGTTGATCACGACCGGGGCGTGCAGTTCCTCGCCGCCCGCAAGCTTCACTCCCTTGACCCGTCCGCCCTGGCGCAGGATTTCCGTCACCGTGACCCCCATGCGGAATTCGGCGCCGTGCCTGCGCGCGGCATCGGCAAGGTTCTGGCTCGACAGCGCCGGATCGGTCACATAGCCCGCATTGGGCCAGTAGACCCCGCCGCGCAGCGTGCCGCCATTCGACTGGCCGAATTCAGGATCTTTCATCGCCCTCGGCGGCGCGAAGCTTTCCAGCGTGAAGATCGGTACCCGCCTGACGACTTCCTCGCCGCTCAGATCCTCGAACGGGCAATTGAGCCTGCGGCTGTTTTCCATATGCTTTTCGAGATGACCATTGGCCTCGGTCTTCATCACGATGCAGCCGGTTTCGCGGAAGGTGGCGAGATCGGCTTCCTTGCCGAGCCCCAGATAGTCGGCCCAGTCGCGCCAGTAGTGGTATCCCTCCCAGGCGAACGCGGTGCCGTCGAAGGTCGAGTAATGCATCCGGATGATGGCGCAGGAGCCGGCCGTCGACCCGTGGCCGATCTGCGTATTGCGATCGAGCGACAGGGTCTTGTAACCCGCCTTGGCGAGTTCGAAGGCGGTTGCGGTGCCGATCACGCCGGTACCGATGATGATGACGTCGGGATTGCTCATAGTCTGTTCCTTGCCAGGACGGCGGCGGCGTATTCGGTATGGGCCTCGATCTCTTCGGCGCTCGCATGTTCGCCGGTAAAGCCGACGACATAGAGCGGGCCGAGCCGGGTGCGCTGCTCGACGGTCTCGTTGAGATCGGCGATGTTGTAGCCGATTTGCATGTAATAGAGGATGCGGGCGCGGATATGGGCCTCCTCGGCTTCATAGCCGTGGCGGGCGAACATCCTTTGCAGCGCCTCGACCCGTGCGGCATCGGAAAGATCGAGAATGCGCCGCACCTTGCCGTCGCGCCGCGCCCAGTCGCGCACCGCGAAATCGAGCCCGGTGTTGAACAGGTCCGGATCGATGAAACAGCGGAAAAGATAGAGCACCGCCCCCGCTATGGTCTCGCTCGGCGCCGAGGCATGGTCGATCAGGATCGCCGTGTTGGTCGCCTCCCAATGCGCCAGCAGCGCGTTGAGCAGATCCTTGCGGCTCTTGAAGTACCAGTAGAAGCTCGACCGCGAGACGCCGAGGCGCTCGGCGAGATTGAGCACCTTGACCTGTTCAACCCCGTCCGAGACCAGCACGTCCATGGCGACGTCGAGCCAGTCCTTCCGCGTGACCTTGATATTGCCGGAAAGCGGCTCCCGCTTGGGATCGTCGCGGCGCGGGAGCGGGGTCACGTTGGAACTGCCATTCGCCATGTCTTAGCCCCTTGCCGGACCATGCTTGTCCGGCCCGTTTTCGCCCCGTCTTTTTCGGTCCATTCCGGGAAACCGCACCGCACGACGGGCCGTGACGGCGATCCGATGCGGCGGGCGCACGCCCGAAGCCACCGCTTGCAAAAACGCTAGCGGAGCTTTCAACCCCTGTCTAGACAGAAATGTACATTACACCCCGAAGCGCCTATGCATTACGCTGCGGCGCATTGGGCGCAACGGCCGCGCAATTCGACCACGGACGTGTTGAGCCGCAATCCCGCTTCGCCGGCAAGAAGCTGCAATTGCCCGGCAAGCCTGTGATCGGTGATCTCGACCACCTGGCGGCAGGATTCGCAGATCGCGAAGGCGATCGTACCATGATCCTCGCAGCCCGGGTGGCTGCAGGCGACGAAGGCATTGAGGCTTTCGAGCCGGTGCACCCTGCCATATTCCACCAGCTTGTCGAGCGCGCGATAGATCTGCAGCGGCGCGCGCAGGCCGTGATCGCGCAATTCGTCGAGGATCGCATAGGCCGAGAGCGGGCCGTGGGTCTGTTGGAGAACGCCAAGGACCAGCGACTGGTTGCGGGTAAGATCGACCGCTTCCTGATCGTGAGGGTGTGCCGTGTCATCGCTCATGTCATCGCTCCTGGGCTCCGGTTTTCCGCGCCGCTCTGAACCCTGCGGCGAGCGGCGACGCGCCGACGGCGAACAGCATCATGGCGGCGACCACGATGCTCGGCCCCGACGGCGTGTCCCATTGCAGCGAGCCGAACAGGCCGGCGGCGACCGAGGCGGCACCGATCAGCGCCGCAAGCACCGCCATCCCCTCGGGCCCCGAGGCGAACCGCCGGGCGGCGGCGGCCGGAATGATCAGCAGGGCGGTGATCAGCAGGACACCGGTGATCTTCATCGCGATGGCGATGGCGCCCGCCAGCAGCAGCATGAAAACAAGATCGGCCCGGGCCGGCGCCATGCCTTCGGCCAGCGCGAGTTCATGATTGACCGTTGCCGCGAAGAGCGGCCGCCAGATCGCCGCGAGGACCGCCAGCACCGCGGCACCGCCAAGCCAGATGACGCCGAGATCGATTTTCGAAACCGCCAGGATATCGCCGAACAGCAATCCCATGAGATCGATCCTTACCCAGGTCAGAAAGGCGAGCACGACGAGCCCGAGCGCCAGTGCCGAATGGGAGAGCAGGCCCAGAAGCGTGTCGCCCGAAACGGCGGAGCGGCGCTGCAGCCCGAGCATCAGCAGCGCTACCGCGGCGGACACCGCGAAGACGGCCAGCGTCACATTGATATCCATCAGCAGCGCCAGCGAAACGCCGAGAAGGGCGGAATGGGAAAGGGTATCGCCGAAATAGGCGAGCCGCCGCCAGACGATGAAGCAGCCCAGCGGGCCGGCGATCAGCGCAACGCCGATCCCCGCCAGCAGGGCGCGGACAAAGAAGTCGTCAAGCATCGGAATCCTCCCGCCCGGTTTCGCCGTGACCGTGGGGTTGGCCGTGGGCGTGGGCCGGGGAATGGGCCGGAGAGTGGGCCGGAGAGTGGGAATGAGAATGCGCAGGATCGTGCGGATGATCGCCGCGATGATGACCGTCCTCGCGATGGCAGTGATCGGTCACCGTCCCATCGGAATGGCGCACCCTGCCATCGGCCAGGTGAACATGATCGTGATGGTGCTCATAGACCGCCAGCATGGGTTCCGCCCGCCCGCCGAACAGCGCCTTGTACCCCTCGCTCGCGGCAACCGCCGTCGGCGTTCCCGAACAGCAGACATGACCGTTGAGGCACAATACCCGGTCGGTCGCCGCCATCACCACATGCAGATCGTGCGAGATCATCAGAATGCCGCATTGCAACCGGTCGCGAATTTCGCCGATCAGTTCATAAAGGCGGATTTCACCCGAGAAATCGACCCCCTGGACCGGCTCGTCCAGCACCAGAAGGTCGGGTTTGCGGGCCATGGCGCGTGCCAGCAGAACCCGCTGGAACTCGCCGCCCGACAGCGTCGCCATTTCTTCGCCAAGCAGATGCCGCACCCCGGTCGCCTCGAGCGCTTCGCCGATCGCCGCGTCGGATAACCGGGCCGTCAGCCCCATGAACCGCTTGACGCTCAGCGGCAGGGTCCAGTCGATGGCAAGTTTCTGCGGCACGTAGCCGATGGCGAGCCCCGCCCTGCGCCGGACCGAGCCCTCATCCGGCGTCATGACGCCCAGCGCCAGTTTCGCCGTGGTCGACTTGCCCGACCCGTTGGGTCCGACAAGCGTGACGATCTCGCCCGGCGCGATGGCGAGATCGACACCGCGCACCAGCCATCTTCCGGCCCGCTCGGCGCCGGCATTCTGCAGCACCACCAGCATGTCCGATCCGCTTGTCTTCACCTTTCCGCCCCGCTGTTCATTCTCCGCCTGCCTCCCGCTGCTTCATGCCACCAACTTCGTGCTTGCCGCAACCGGTGATCGCGGCTATACCTGCCATAGGATGTAATCTTATAACATCACATTGGCAAGCCGCATCGGTTGCCCGGATCAGGGGCCGGATATGCCTGCCGATCGCAAGAGTCACTCACACCCTCCAACCATTCGGGAAAAACTTCATGCGCGCTCGTCTCCTCCCTAGCTTCACCGCCTTCCTGTTGATGCTCGTCGCCCCCGCCGCCATGGCCGAGGTGAAGGTCGTTGCCTCCATCAAGCCGGTCCATTCTCTGGTCGCCGCGGTCATGGCTGGCGCCGGCGAACCCGACCTGATCGTCGAGGGCGCTTCCTCGCCGCACGATTTCGCCCTCAAGCCTTCCCAGGCGCGTCTGCTGGAACAGGCCGATCTCGTCTTCTGGGTCGGCCATGAACTCGAAGCCTTCCTCGAAAAGCCGCTCGAAACCATCGCGGCAAGGGCACGATCGGTCGAACTGATCGATGCCGAGGGCCTGCATCTGAGACAATTCGAGGAACCCGTCGAAGTAGCAGGAGAGGCAGAACATGCCGAGGAAGAAGAGGGCGACCACCATCATCACCATGAAGGCACGGATGGCCATATCTGGCTCGACGCACAAAACGCCAGGGCCATGGTCGCAGCAATCGCCGACGCCCTGGCGCAAGCTGACCCCGGCAACGCAGCGCTCTATCGGAGCAACGCCGCCGCCACTGCCGGCCGGCTCGATGCGCTTGACCGGGAAATCACAGACCGCCTCGCCCCGCTCGGCGACCGCCCCTATGTCACCTTTCACGATGCCTATGGCTATTTCGAACGGCGCTACGGCCTTGCCGCCGGCGCGTCGATCACCCTTTCGCCCGAAGTGATGCCCGGTGCCGAACGCATCACCGCTATCCGTGCCCGGCTGCGGGCCGACGACACGCCCTGCGTCTTCAGCGAACCGCAATTCGAGCCGAAGCTGATCCGCACGGTCACCGAGGACACCCATGCCCGGACCGCCACCCTCGATCCTCTCGGCGCAAGCCTTGCCGACGGCCCGGATCTGTATTTCGACCTGATGAACGACATCGCCGACACCATGGTGGATTGCCTGTCCTCGGCACGCGGCTGACGCGCCGCCATACCGCCACCGGCCAAGACCGCCATTGCAAGCTGGCGAGGAATGCGGCTTAGTGCGGGTCGAGAGACGGAGGCATCATGCGCACTCAAATCTGCATCATCGGCGGCGGCCCGTCGGGCCTCCTGCTGAGTCTGCTGCTGCATCGCCGCGGCATCGACACCGTCGTGCTGGAACGCCAGACCCGCGAACACGTGCTGAGCCGCATCCGTGCCGGCGTGCTGGAACAGGGCCTGGTCGCGCTGCTGAAGGAAGCCGGCGTCGCGGGCCGCCTGAACAGGGAAGGCTTCGAGCATGACGGAACCCGGCTCGCCTTTGGCGGCGAGACGCTACACATCGATTTCCGCAGGCTGACCGGAACGCCGGTCACCGTCTACGGCCAGACCGAGGTCACCCATGATCTCTATCAGGCGCGCGACGAGGCCGGCTGCAAGACCGTCTTCACGGTCAGCGATGTCAGTCTTTCCGGCGCCGATACCGACCATCCCCGGGTAAGCTATACCGCCGACGGCACACGCCACACCATGGACTGCGATTTCATCGCCGGATGCGACGGTTTTCACGGCGTCAGCCGTCCATCGATCCCGCAAGCCGTTCGCAGCGACTATGAAAAGGTCTATCCCTTCGGCTGGCTCGGCGTCCTGTCCGAAACCCCGCCCGTTGACGACGAACTGATCTATGCCAACTCGCCGCGCGGCTTTGCCCTGTGCTCGATGCGCAACCGGCACCTGGCGCGTTACTACATCCAGTGCTCCGCCGAGGACCGCGTCGAAAGCTGGTCGGACGGCAATTTCTGGGAGGAGCTCAAGCGCCGTCTGCCGGAACAGGCCGCGGCGAACCTCGTCACCGGGCCCACGATCGAAAAGTCGATCGCGCCCTTGCGCTCCTTCGTCACCGAGCCGATGCGCTGGGGCCGGCTCTTCCTGTGCGGCGATGCCGCCCATATCGTGCCGCCGACCGGCGCCAAGGGTCTCAACTTGGCCGCATCCGACGTCCACTATCTCTATCACGGCCTTTGCCAATATTATGAGGACAAGGATACCGTCGGCCTCGACGCCTATTCCGCCAGGGCGCTGGCGCGGGTATGGAAGGCCGAGCGGTTCTCCTGGTGGCTGACCAATCTGATGCACCGCTTCCCCGACCAGTCGCCGTTCGACCGCAAGATGCAGATCGCCGAGCTTGAATTCCTGCGCGAGAACGAAGCCGCACAGAAAGCCATGGCGGAAAATTATGTCGGCCTGCCCTATTGAACGGGCATTGGCGGGCCGCAGCGGAAAACAGGCGAGATGAAGAACCGACCCTACGATCCAGGCTCCGAAGGCGCGAAGATGGCCTTTGCCGATGCCATGTCCTACGGCGACTACCTGCATATCGACGGGCTTCTCGGCCTGCAGACCTGCCTGAGCGACGCCCATGACGAGATGCTGTTCATCATCCAGCACCAGACCAGCGAATTGTGGATGAAACTCGCCATCCACGAACTGGCGGCCTGCCGCGGGGCGCTGGTCGCGGGTGAGACCGCCGCCATGTTCAAGATGCTGGCGCGGGTGAGCCGGATCTTCGAACAGCTCAACAATGCCTGGGAAGTGCTGCGCACCATGACGCCGGCCGACTACACCCGGTTTCGCGAGGCGCTCGGTCCCTCATCGGGGTTCCAGTCCTATCAGTACCGCATGATCGAATACATTCTGGGCAACCGGAACCCGAACATGCTCAAGCCCCATGAGCACGTTCCCGACATCCACCGTCTGCTCGGCGAGGAGCTTTCCCGGCCGAGCTTCTACGATGAGGTCATCCGCTTCCTCTTCCAGACGATCGACGGCGATACCCGCGCTCTGCCCGCTCCGCAACTCGACACGCCCCACAAGGCCGTGCCCGAAATCCAGGCGCGGTGGAAAACCGTCTATCAGGATGTCGATCGCTGGTGGACGCTCTACGAACTCGGCGAGAAGCTGGTCGATCTCGAGGACTATTTCCGCCGCTGGCGCTTCAACCACGTCACCACGGTGGAGCGCATCATCGGTTTCAAGCGCGGCACCGGCGGCACGTCGGGCGTTCAGTACCTGCGCAAAATGCTCGAGGTCGAGCTGTTTCCCGAACTCTGGCACCTGAGGGGCGAATTATGACACTACCGAAGAAGCACCTGTTCGAACTGCCGCAGGGGGTGATCTATCTCGACGGCAATTCGCTCGGCCCCCTGCCGGCACAGGCGGCCAACCGCGTCCGCGACGTGGTTACCCGGCAATGGGGCGGCGAACTGATCCGCGCCTGGAACACGGCCGGCTGGATGGCCCTGCCGCAAAAGGTGGGCGATCGGCTCGGCCGGCTGATCGGCGCGCCGGCGGGTTCTGTCGCGACCGGCGACACACTGTCGATCAAGGTCTATCAGGCGCTCGACGCGGCGCTCAAGATGCGGCCCGGTCGCAGGGTGATCCTGTCCGACAACGGCAACTTCCCGACCGATCTCTACATGGCGGGCGGGCTGATCCGCACCATCGGCGGGGAGCATGAACTGCGCACGCCGGCGCCCGAGGACGTCGAGGCGGCAATCGGCGAAGACGTCGCCGTGGTTATGCTGACCCAGGTCGACTACCGCACCGGAAGGCTGCACGACATGGCCGCCATCACCGAGGCGGCCCACAAGGCCGGCGCCGTGATGATCTGGGATCTTGCCCACAGCGCCGGCGCCCTGCCCATCGACATCGCCGCGTCGAACGCCGAGTTCGCCGTCGGCTGCACCTACAAATATCTCAATGGCGGCCCGGGCGCGCCGGCCTTCATCTATGCCCGGCCGGATATCGTGCAATCCATCGAGCCCGCCCTTGCCGGCTGGCTTGGCCACGACAATCCCTTTGCCATGGAACTCGCCTACCGCCCCGCCATGTCCACCGAGCGCCTGCGCGTCGGCACGCCGCCCATCGTCCAGCTTGCCCTGCTCGAAGCTGCCCTCGATGTCTGGGAGGGCGTCGACATGGCCGATATCCGCACAGCCTCGCTCGAACTGTCGAACCTTTTCATCGCCGAGGTCGAGGCGCGTTGCCCGCAACTGACTCTTGCCTCCCCGCGCGACGGATCAAGGCGCGGCAGCCAGGTTTCGTTCCGTTTCGAACATGGCTATGCCGCCATGCAGGCGCTGATCGATCACGGCGTCATCGGCGATTTCCGCGCGCCCGACATCATGCGCTTCGGCTTCACCCCGCTCTATCTCGACCGCGAGGACATCGTCAAAGCCGCCGGCATCATCGAGGAGGTCCTTGGCGGCGAACTGTGGCGCGATCCGAAATATCAGGTGAAGTCGCGCGTGACATAAGTCCGCGCGCCGTCTCTCACGCGCCCAAAAGCCGCAGGAAGAAGACGCAGCTCATCCCGAAACCGATGACGGCGATGAGGGCGCGGATGACCGCCTTGGGCAGCGCGCGGGCGACCGGCGCGCCGGCATAGCCTCCCAGGATCGCGGCGGCCATCATGGCCAGCGCCTGCGGCCAGTGCACCAGTCCCGCGACGGAAAAGATCGCTACCGAAATGGCGGAAAGCGCGAAGCTCAATCCGTTCTTCAGGCCGTTCATCAGGTGGATGTCCGTCATCCCCCATATCGAAAAAAGCGCCAGCAGAACGATGCCCAGGCCGCCGTTGAAGTAGCCGCCATAGGCGCTGACGGCGAACAGGCCCATCGCCCCCTCGGGCGCGAAGGCGCTCGCCCGCGAGGCAGCCCAGTCGCGCAGGCGGTCGCCGAACAGGAACACCAGCGTTGCCCCGAACAGGAGAAAGGGAACAACCATCGAGAATGCCGCGTTCGAGGAAACCAGCAGAAGGCCGGATCCCGCGACACCGCCGGCAAGCGTGATCAGGACGAGCCTGACGAGACGCCGGCGGTCGAACGCTCTCATTTCCTGCTGAAATCCCAGCGCGCCGCCGAGATAGCCCGGAAAGACGGCGACCGCGCTCGTCGCGTTGGCGGCAACCGGCGGGACGCCGGCAAAGACCAGCGCGGGAAACGTCAGAAACGTGCCGCCGCCGGCGATCGTATTGACGACGCCGGCGAAGAAAGCCGAAAAGATCAGCAACAGCCACTCAGCCATCGAACTTGTTTTTCCCCAGGCCGGCGCGGTCTTTCATGTCGCCAAAGACGCGGCAGCGTTTACCCGATCGGAAGGGATTTGTCCGAAGGCAAGGATTGCCCCGGTCTACCGCTCCAGGATACCGTCAGTTGCTCTTGCGCGTCGCGTCGCGGTACCAGGCGATGATCGTCTTGCGGTTTTCCTCCGTCATGGTCCGCACCGCATTCGGCGGCGGCATGGCGTGGGTCACACCGGCCTGCAGGAATATCTGCTCGGCGCGGCGCGCGACGTCCGACTTCGTTTCAAGCACCACGCCCTTCGGCGGCCAGAGCATGCTTTCGCTGAAGAAGGGCTCGCGCGAATGGCACATCGAGCAATTGCCCTGGACCACGTCGAAAGCCTCTTCGAAACCCGCCGCCGAGGCGAATTGCTGCTCATAGGGAGTGAGTTTCCGCGATTCGGCGTTCTCGGCGGTGTCGAGCATGGGCGCAACCGACAGCCAGGCGATGATCAGCATCAGCACGACCGTCACCAGCCAGGTCCAGTGCGGGCCGCTTCCGGTGGCATGCATGGTGTTGAAGTAGTGGCGGATGGTAACGCCGGTCAGGAAGATCAGGCTGGCGATGATCCAGGAATATTCCGTGGCGAAGGCGAGCGGATAGTGGTTGCTCAGCATCAGGAACACCACGGGAAGCGTCAGGTAGTTGTTGTGCGTGGAACGGACCTTGGCAATCTTTCCGTACTTTGGATCCGGTTTCCGCCCCGCCTTCAGATCCTCCACCACGATCCGCTGGTTCGGCATGATCTGGAAGAACACGTTCGCCGTCATGATCGTGGCGGTAAACGCGCCGAGGTGAAGCAGGGCGGCACGGCCCGTGAATATCTGGTTGTAGCCCCAGGACATCGCCACAAGGATGACGAACAGGAGCAGCATCAAAAGGGTGGGATTGTCGCTCAGCTTGGATTTGCACAGCTGGTCGTAGGCAAGCCAGCCGATCGTCAGCGAACCGCCGGAAATCAGAATTCCCTGCCAGAGCTGCAGCTCGGCCTTGTTGGGGTCGAGCAGGAAAATCTCGCCGCCGACCCAATAGACGATCATCAGAAGCGTGGCACCGGAAAGCCAGGTGGAGTAGCTCTGCCATTTGTGCCAGGTCAGATGCTCGGGCATCCGGGCGGGCGCAACAAGATATTTGGTGGTATGATAGAAGCCGCCGCCATGCACTTCCCATTCCTCGCCATAGGCGCCTTCGGGCATGTCGGCCGCCGGCTTCAGCATCAGGTCCAGTGCGATGAAGTAGAAACTGGCGCCGATCCACGCCATCGCGGTGATGACATGCAGCCAGCGCACCGAAAACCCCAACCAGTCCCACATTACAGCAAGGTCATACATCATTGCCTCCCAACAAATTGCCGAAGCCGCATCTTGGCAGAATTGCCACCCTCAAAAAATAGCGCTATTTCTTCCATCTGTTTCATGATTATCGAGAAAATGAGCCATGGCCTATCTGGATAATTTGAAGACCTTCGTCAGAGCTTATGAACTGGGCAGCATGTCGGCCGCCGGCCGCGACCTGCGGGTCTCGGCGGCGGTAGCGAGCAGCCGAATAAACGACCTCGAAAAATATCTGGGCGTTCGCCTGTTCCACCGGACGACCCGGGCGCTGCATCCCACCGATCAGGGAAAAGTCTTCTATACGGGTGCAACCAGGGTACTCGATGCAATCAATGAGGCTGAATCGTCGGTAAGCGACATCACCAACAATCCGCGGGGAACCTTGTTTGTAGCAGCGCCCCTTGGATTGGGCAAGAAACTCATCGCCCCGACCATTCCCGGCTTCAAGGCGTCCTACCCCGAGCTCAACATCCGGCTGCGGCTATCGGACCGCAAGATCGACGTTGCCGCGGAAGGACTGGACCTGGCGATCATGGTCGGGCAACTGTCGGATTCGAATCTCAGGGTACGCCACATCTGCGATCTGGAGCGCGTTCTGTGCGCCGCGCCCTCTTACATCGAGCAGTTCGGGAAACCGGCGCGCGGCAGTGAACTTGTCGAACGCAAGCACCATTGCCTGTTGCATCGCTATCCGGGGGCAAACGAGTTTTTCTGGATGTTGCGGGTCAATGGCGCGCCCAAGCGGTTCGACGCCCTCGGTCCGCTGGAATCGGATGATGGCGATGTGCTGACGGACTGGGCGCTGGCGGGATGCGGCATCGTCAACAAGCCGCGCTTCGAAGTTGCCGAGCATTTGGCGAGCGGACGCCTCGTTGTCGTCGCCGAGGAAACGCCGCCGACCCCCACCCCGCTCTCATGCGTCTATCCGCATAAGCGTTTGCAGGATCCCAAGGCAAGGCTGTTCCTGGACCATATCCTCGCCTCTTGCAGCGATTTGGGATAGGCGCCGCAAGCCGGCCGGAAGCCGGCGCCGGCAAGCGCCTCAGCTGCCACGATAGGTGGAATAGCTGAACGGCGAGACGAGGAGCGGAACGTGATAGTGCTGGCTCACATCCGAAATCCGAAAACGAATCGGTATGGTCGCGAGGAAGGTGCCGGCATGGGCGTTGCCCAGCGACCGGAAATAGGATTCGGTATCGAACTCCAGCTCGTATTCCCCTTCGGCGATTTCCTCGCCCGACAGCAATGGCGTATCGGTCCTGCCGTCTGAATTCGTGACCGTCTCCTTGACCAGCGACCGGCCTTGGCCGCTCAGGCTATACAGACGGACCGCGATGGCGGCCCCGGGGCAACCATTGGCGGTATCCAATACGTGGGTGCTCAACCAGCCTTCGTTCTTCATGATCGTATCCTTTCCGGATTCCCAGAGCCTTTCACGGCAACCAGACCGCATCCTGCCCAAACAGCTCAAACCATTTGACCGATGCACTAAATGCCAGCATTCTCTTACGCAAAACAGTCTGGTTTTGTCAGGCTCTGTTTCTAGTATTTTTTGAAAAAAGGATTTGTTTGCGTTGATATACTGAAACTGCGACGAACGCTATCCGGGAGGCAATCAGAATGGAAGCTGCGCGCTACGAACGCGACATGCGGGGTTACGGACCGAACCCGACAAAGGATGTGTGGCCGAACGGCGCGCGCATCGCCGTCCAATTCGTCATCAACTATGAAGAGGGCGGTGAGAACTGCCTGCTGCACGGCGACGGCCAGTCCGAAGCATTCCTGTCCGAAATCGTCGGGGCTGCCAATTGGCCGAACCAGCGCCATTGGAACATGGAATCGATCTACGAATACGGCGCGCGCGCCGGCTTCTGGCGTTTGCACCGCATGTTCACCCAGTCCCGAATTCCGGTCACGGTATATGGCGTCGCCACCGCGCTCGCGCGCTCGCCCGATCAGGTTGCGGCGATGCTGGAGGCCGACTGGGAGATCGCTTCCCACGGCTACAAGTGGATCGAGTACAAGGATTTCGATCGCGAAGCCGAGCTGGAGCATCTCAAGGCGGCGATCGCGCTCCACACCGAAGTGACCGGCAGCAGACCGCGCGGCTTCTATCTCGGCCGCGCTTCCCTGAACACGGTTCCCCTTGCCGCCGAGTACGGCGATTTCGACTACATTTCCGATTCCTACGCCGACGATCTTCCCTACTGGATCGAGCATGCCGGCAAGAACCAGCTGATCATCCCCTACACCCTCGATAGCAACGACATGCGTTTTGCCAATACCCAGGGTTTCAATTCGGGCGACCAGTTCTTCACCTATCTCAAGGATGCCTTCGACGTCCTGTATGAGGAAGGCAGCAATGGCGCAGCCAAGATGCTCAACATCGGCCTGCACTGCCGATTGATCGGCCGCCCGGGTCGCGCGGCATCCTTGCAGCGGTTCATCGACTATGCCGCGGGCCATGAAGGCGTCTGGTTCCCGCGCCGTATCGACATCGCCGAACACTGGTCGAAAAACCACGCCCCGGCGCGGCCCGCCCTCGTTCCCAGCCAGATGGACCGCGCCGACTTCGTCGAGCGGTTCGGTTCGATCTTCGAGCACTCGCCATGGATCGCCGAACGCGCCTTTGACCTGGAGCTCGGCCCCGCCCATGACGGCGCGACCGGTCTCCACAATGCGCTGACGCGCATCTTCCGCTCGGCCTCCCAGGACGAAAGGCTGGGCGTTTTGACCGCCCACCCCGATCTTGCCGGGAAACTGGCCCAGGCAAAGCGGTTGACGCAGGAATCGACGGCCGAACAGGCCTCGGCCGGCCTCGATGCCCTTACCGACGGCGAGCGCGAACAGTTCACCCGGTTGAACGAAGCCTACACCTCCCGGTTCGGATTTCCCTTCATCATCGCGGTGAAGGGGCTGAACAAGGAGCAGATCCTCGCCGCGTTCAGCAAACGGGTGGACAACGGCAAATCCGAGGAATTTGAAACCGCATGCGAGCAGGTCGAGCGCATCGCATTGCTTCGGCTAAGGGACATGTTGCCATGAACGCAGTTTCCAAATCCAACCGCAGCTATCACACCGTTGAGGGGGGGCTTCCCGCACAGACCGAGTTGATGACCGGGCGTGCGATTTTCACCGAGGCCTATGCGGTCCTCCCCGGGGGCGTGATGCGCGATATCGTCACGAGTTTGTTCCCGCATTGGGAGAAGACCCGCGGATGGATCATCGCGCGTCCGCTCTCCGGATTTGCCGAAACCTTCTGCCAGTATATCATGGAAGTGGCTCCCGGTGGCGGCAGCGACCGGCCGGAGCCGGACAGCGAGGCGCAGGCCGTCCTGTTTGTCACGTCGGGTGAACTGACCCTGACCCTTGCCGGCGAAACCGCGACCCTCAAGCCCGGCGGCTATGCCTACATCCCCGCCGGCACGCAATGGAAGGTCTCCAACACCGGGTCGCAGAACGCCTGCTTTCACTGGTTCCGCAAGCGCTATGAGGCGGTCGAGGGAATAGACCATCCCGATATTGTCGTGACCAACGAACAGGATATCGCACCGGCCTCCATGCCCGACACGAACGGGCGCTGGGCGACGACGCGCTTTGTCGACCCGCAGGACCTGCGGCACGACATGCATGTCACCATCGTCACCTTGCAGCCGGGCGGGGTCATTCCCTTCGAGGAAACCCATGTCATGGAGCACGGCCTGTACGTTCTGGAGGGCAAGGCCGTCTACAAGCTCAACAATGACTGGGTGGAAGTGGAGGCCGGCGACTTCATGTGGCTTCGCGCCTTCTGCCCGCAGGCCTGCTACGCCGGCGGGCCGGGTCCGTTCCGCTATCTTCTGTACAAGGACGTAAACCGTCATCCGCGCCTTGCGCCCTTCGGGGCAGCCGGATGAGGACCGCGTGATTTCGACCAATCTCTGACATCTCCAAGGGAGGGTACTCAAATGTCTCAAACGACACACCCGGTGGACGAAGTTCTGCCGGCACCCAAGCTGTTCACGCTTGGGCTGCAACACGTGCTCGTCATGTATGCGGGCGCCATTGCGGTTCCGCTGATCATCGGCCGGGTTCTGAAGCTGGAACCGGAACAGGTCGCGTTTCTGATTTCCGCCGACCTGTTCGTCTGCGGCGTCGTCTCGATCATCCAGTCGCTTGGCGCCACCCAGTGGTTCGGCATTCGCCTGCCGGTCATGATGGGCGTGACCTTTGCGGCGGTCGGCCCGATGATCTCCATCGCGATCGCCAATCCCGGCCTGGATGGCGCGCGAATGATCTACGGCGCCGTCATCGGCGCCGGCATCATCGGCATGGTGATCGCGCCCTTTGTCAGCCGGATGCTGCGGTTCTTCCCGCCGATCGTCACAGGCACGATCATCCTGGTGATCGGCGTCACCCTGATGCGCGTCGGCATCCAGTGGATCTTCGGTGTCCCGGTCGGCCCGACCGCGCCGAAACTCGTCTCGCCCGAACATGCCGAGTGGCTGAAGCAGATCGGTGAACTTGCCGGCACTTCCGGCGGAAGCATCCCCGAAGTTCCCGCCCGCATGGGCATCGCGCCATCCGTGCCGAACCCGGCCTACGCCTCGCCGATCAACATGGCGGTATCGGCGGCGGTCCTGGTCGTCATCCTGCTCGTCTTCAAATATGCCAGAGGCTTCGTGTCCAACATCGCCGTCCTCATCGGCATCGTGTTTGGCGGCATCCTCGCCACGTTCCTCGGCATGATGCACTTCGACAAGGTCGGCAATGCCGCCTGGTTCGACATCATCCTGCCGCTGCATTTCGGCATACCGATCTTCAACCCGATCATGATCCTCACCATGACCCTGGTCATGGTCGTCGTGATGATCGAATCGACCGGCATGTTCCTGGCGCTCGGCGACATGACGGGCCGCAAGATCACCCAGCCGATGCTGTCGGCCGGCCTGCGCACCGACGGTCTCGGCACCCTGATCGGCGGCATCTTCAACACCTTCCCCTATACCAGCTTCTCGCAAAACGTCGGTCTGGTGGGTGTGACGGGCATCAAGAGCCGTTTCGTCTGCGTCGCCGGCGGCATCATCATGATCGTGCTCGGTCTGGTGCCCAAGCTCGCCGCCCTGGTCGAATCGCTGCCAACCGCCGTGCTCGGCGGCGCCGGCCTGGTCATGTTCGGAATGGTCGCGGCGACCGGCATTCGCATCCTTTCGAAGGTCGATTTCGCGAACAACCGTCACAATCTGATCATCGTCGCGGTGGCGATCGGCTTCGGCATGATCCCGATGGTGGCTCCGGATTTCCACACCTGGCTGCCGCATGCGATCGGTCCGCTGATCGACTCCGGCATCCTGCTCGCCTCGTTCGCCGCCGTCCTGCTGAACCTGTTCCTGAACGGCGCCGGTGGCAGCGAAGAGGACATCAAAGCCGCGGCGCTCGCAAGCGAGGGTGGCCACTAAGGTTCCATCCGCACGTACAGACGAGGGCCGCGGCAGAAACGCCGCGGCCCTTTTTGTTTGGTATCCTCACCCGAACCCTGGAAAACAAAAATGCTGAATTATCTGGTTCTCATCCTGGGCTGCCAACTGCTCGGCGAGCTTGCCGTCGCGACCTTCCATGTGCCGGTGCCCGGGCCCGTGGTCGGCATGGTGGCGCTCTTCGGCCTGCTGACCGTCCTTGGCCGCATACCGGAAGATCTGTCGGCCCTGGCCGACGGGCTGCTGCGCCACCTCTCCCTGCTGTTCGTACCCGCCGGCGTCGGGGTGATGCTTCACTTCAAGCTGCTCGGCAGTGACTGGCTGGCGATCGCCATTCCGCTCGGCGTCAGCGCCGTCCTCACGATCGCCGTGACGGGCGCCGTCATGAACTGGTTTGCCAAGCGTGCAAAACAGCAGACCGGGGAGCGTTGAGCCATGGCCGGCCTCAAGGATATCTGGGTCTATCTGAGCGCATCGCCGCTGCTTCACCTGACGCTGACGCTCGCCGCGTTCCAGCTCGGCAACTGGTGCTACATGCGAAGCAGGATGAACTCGCTGCTGAACCCGGTTCTGCTCGCCATCATCCTCATCGTTTCGCTGCTTGTCTTCACCGCGACGAGCTATCAGGAATATTTCGACGGCGCGCAGTTCGTCCATTTCCTGCTCGGGCCGGCGACCGTCGCGCTGGCCGTGCCGCTCTACCGGCAGGTCGAGCGGATCAGGCATTCAGCGCTGGCGATTTTCACGAGCATCGGCGCCGGGTCACTCACCGCCATCCTGTCCTCGCTTGCAATCGGTTACGTGGCGGGACTCTCAAAAACCGCCCTGGTGTCCATGGCACCGAAATCCGTCACCGCGCCCGTCGCCATGGGCATATCCGAGCAATTGGGCGGCCTGCCTTCGCTGACCGCCGTCTTGGTGATCGTGACGGGCATATTCGGCGCGATGACAGGCCCGATGATCCTCGATGCGATCGGCGTGAGGGACTGGTCCGCGCGGGGCCTGGCGCTGGGGACGACAAGCCACGGCATAGGCACGGCGCGCGCCTTGCAGGTAAACGAAGTCGCCGGCGCGTTTTCGGGTCTCGCCATGGGCCTCAATGCCCTGGCGACCGCGATCCTCCTGCCGATCCTTTGGAAGGCGTTCTTTTGAAAGCACGTCGACAGGGCTTGCCGCGTCGAGCACGCCGCGGAAGATGAAGGCAAGCACAGGCCCTTGTTGACCTGCTTGGGATGATGCGATGATGCGGCCACCCGCCGGCGATCATGCCGCCGGAGCGGGCCGCACGGCCTCAGAAATCGACCTCGATGGCGATACCCTTCTCGACCGCGAGGTCGACCACGGCAGCCGCGACCGCCAAATCCTGCAGGCCGACGCCAGTGCCGTCGAAGAGGGTGATCTCCTCCGCCGATTTCCGCCCCGCATGGGTACCGTTGATCACCGCACCGATCTGGTTGACATCGGCCTCGGCGATCAATCCCTGCGCCACCGCATGCTGCGCTTCGCCGATGCTGATCGACTGCGCCACCTCGTCGGTGAACACCGTGGCCTTGACCAGCAGCGCGGCCTCGACCTCCTGCTTGCCCTTGGTGTCGGTGCCCATGCAGGCGATATGGGTGCCGGGCGAGACGTGATCGGCCATGAGCGAGGGCGAGAAGGCCGAGGTGATGGTGATGATAACGTCGGCCTCGCGCATCCCCTCCAGCTCAACCGCCTCGAAGGGCAGGCCGGCCTCGGTGGCGACCTTCTCGATATTGGGCAGCATCTCGGGGTGGAAGTTCCAGCCGATCACCTTGTCGAAATCACGCTGCTCCAGCGCGGCGCGAAGCTGGAACGTGGCCTGGTGCCCGGCGCCGATCATGCCGATCACCTTCGAGTCGGGACGGGCGAGATGCTTGATCGAGACTGAAGACGCTGCGGCGGTGCGCAACGCCGTCAGCAGGTTGCCGCCGACCATCGCCTTGGCCTTGCCGGTGTCCGGGTCGAACAGGAACACGGTCGACTGGTGGTTGATGAGATTGCGCTTGGCAAGGTTGTTGGGCCAGTAGCCGCCGGCCTTGAGCCCCAGCGTCAGCCCGGCTCGGTCGAACCCGCCCTTGAAGCCGTAGAGCGCATCCTCGTGCCCGATCGCCTCGCGCACCACCGGGAAGTTGTAGGCGTCCCCGGCCGCCATCGCGGCGAAGACCTTCTCCACCGCGTCGAAAGCGGCCTCCCGCGTCATGAGGTTGGCGATGTCGCGCTCAGGTACAATCAGCATGCTCTTGCTCTCCGCTTGGTCGTTGAGTGGGACCGGCCCGCAGGCGGCGGGCCGGGTTCGGGCCGAGCCCGGATCAGCCGGCGGCGCGGTTGCCGGCCAGGGCGTGGTAGACCACGCCGCCGAGGAGCGCGCCGATCACCCAGTTATAGCCGCTGAGGAAAGCGAACCAGGGCACCCAGACCGTCGCCACCGAGAAGATGGCCGCCAGCGCGAAGGCCTTGACCGCAGGCTGGTTCCAGCCGTTGGTGTAGTGATAGGCGCCGCCCTCCAGGTCGTAGAGGTCATCCTCGCTCAGCGTCTGGTTCCGGTGCCAGTAGTAGTCGACGATCATGATCCCGAAGATCGGTGCCAGCGTCGCGCCGAGCGTGTTGACGAAGCCGCTGATGCCGAACTCGCTGATGAAGCTGTTCCAGAACCCGCCGATGATCAGCGCAAAGACCGACGTGATCAGGCCGGCGCGGCGGAAGCTGATCTTGTCGGGCGACAGGTTGGCGATACCGTTCACCGCCGGGATGAAGTTGGCCACCAGATTGATGCCCACGGTCGCGGCGAAGAAGGTGATCGCGGCGATGACGCTGAGGAGTACGCTGTCGGTGCGCTCGACGATCTCGGTCGGGTTGATGATTTGCTCGCCGTAGACCACGGCCGCACCGCCGGTGGTCAGAAGCGCCAGCGCGGAGAACAGGATCATGTTGAACGGCAGTCCGGCGAGGTTGCCAAGAACCATGGCCTTCCTGTCCTTGGCATAGCGCGAAAAGTCGCTGAAGTTGATCATCACCGCGGCGAAATAGGCAACCATGGTGCCGATGATGGCGATGAAGCCGCGGAACTCGCTGGCAAAGGTGCCTTCGGGATTGGCGAAGATCGTCGCCGTCGCCGACAGCAGCTGGCCGTCGGACTTGTTCCACAGCACGATCACCAGACCGATCATCACAAGGTAGACGAAGGGACCGGCGATGTTGAGGAAGGTCTCAACCCAGCCCATGCCGCGCCAGAAGATGAAGATGTGCAGGGCCCAGACGATCACGAAGGAGATCCAGTCGATCCCGGTCAGCCCGAGAATCTCGGCGCCACCGTGGATGCCGGTAAGCGAGCGGATCAGCAGCGCCAGCGCCGTCGAGGCGAAATAGACCTGCACGCCGTACCAGAACACAGCGACGGTCGAGCGCAGGATCGCCGGCAACTTGGCCCCTTGGGTGCCAAGGCTCGCCCGCGCCAGCACGGGATAGGGAATGCCGTATTTCTCGCCCGGCGCACCGGAAAGATTGACCATCCACATGGTGAACAGGCCGGCGGCGATGAGCGCGGCAAACGCCGTCCAGCCGCTGACGCCGAATGAGATGAACAGCGATGCCACCAACGTATATCCGAACAACGACTGCACGTCGTTGGCCCAGATATTGAAGATGGCGAACCATCCCCAGGTTTTTTCATCTTTGCTTACCGGGTGCAGCGTGTGCTTGCTTTCCCCGGCCATGGTATCGCCATGGGCGACGTGATGCTGATCCAGAGACGCCATCGTTCTCTCTCCCTTAGACTTTGATCAGTTGTTGTTCTCTGGCCTCTTGTCCGAGACCCTGCCTTCGTGCGCCCGCCTTGCTCTGCCGCAAGGAGAGCCTACGATGGACGAATTCCCGGCTCCCTCCTGGAGCCGGGTCCTCCTGTCGACGCGTCTCGCCTCAATATGCCTTGCCGCGAGCGGAGACGGGCCAGACGGTTTCCACCTTGCCGTTGCGCACGCCCACATACCAGTCATGGACATTGGCGGTCGGGTCGCAATGGCCGGGGATCAGGCGAACCTTCTCGCCGACCTTCAGAACGCCCTTGGTATCCTCGATGACACCATGCTCGTCCGAGCACTTGATGTATTTCACATCGTCGCGTCCGTAGATGACCGGAAGGCCGCTATCGACCGACTGGGCCTTCAGACCGGCGTCGCAGATCGCCTTGTCGGCTTTCGCGTGGCTCATCACCTGGGTCAGGATAAAGAAGGAATTCTCCCATTCCCCCTGGTCGATGCGTTTGCCGTCCTTGTCGAGGATGCGGCCGTAATCGGCATCCATGAAGGCGTAGGAACCGCACTGCAATTCGTTGTAAACGCCTGAATTGGACTCGAAGTAATACGAACCGGTGCCGCCGCCCGAGACGAGTTCCGGCTCGAGGCCGACCGATGTGAGCGCCTTGACCGCGCTGTCGACCATCTCGATCGCGATGTCGAGCTTCTCCTTGCGGGCCTCATAGCTGTCGAGGTGCTGCATCGCGCCCTGATAGGCCTGAATACCCGTGAACTTCAGCCCGGGAGCGGCATCGATCGCCTTGGCGATCGCCACGACGTCCTGCGAGGTGGTGACGCCACAGCGTCCCGCACCGCAATCGATCTCGACAAACACTTCGAGCGTCGTGCGGTGTTTCTGCGCGGCGGCCGAGAGTTCCGCCACATTGTCCACGTCGTCGACACACACGATGATGCGCGAACCGAGCTTGGGAAGCTGCGCCAGACGGTCGATCTTGCGCGGATCGCGAACCTGGTTGGAAACCAGCACGTCCTTGATGCCGCCGCGAACGAACACCTCGGCCTCGGAAACCTTCTGGCAGCACACGCCGACCGCGCCGCCCAAGCGCTCCTGCAGCTTGGCGACATCGACGGATTTGTGCATCTTGCCGTGAACACGGTGCCGCATGCCATGGGCCTTGGCGTAGTCACCCATCTTCTTGATGTTACGCTCCAGCGCGTCGAGATCGAGCACAAGGCACGGGGTCTGGATATCGGCTTCATCCATGCCCGGTACGGCAGGCACGTCGAAACCGACTTCGAGTTTGTCAAAATTGACCGGTGCGTTCATTGATATTGCTCCCTTCAACCGAGCCAGGGCAGTTTGTCGAGATCGACATTTCCGCCTGTGATGATGATTCCGACGCGCTTGCCCTTGAAGCTGTCGGCGTTTTTGAGGATCGTGGCCAGGGGCACAGCCGAACTGGGCTCCATGACGACGCGCAGATGTTTCCAGATCAGTTTCATGGCATCGACGATTTCCTGTTCCGACGCCGTGAAGATATCCGACACGTGATTGGAAACGAAGTGCCATGTCAGCTCTTTCAGGGGCACCAGCAGTCCGTCCGCAATGGTTTTCGGCGCATCGTCGGCAATGATGTGCCCGGCCTTGAAACTGCGATACGCATCGTCGGCCTGTTCAGGCTCGGCGGCGATCACCTTGGTTTCCGGCGCCAGGGTCGACAGGGTCAGGCAGGTGCCCGAGATCATGCCGCCGCCGCCGATCGGGGCAACGACGAAATCCAGGCCATCGGTCTGCTCGATCAGTTCCTTCGAGCAGGTTCCCTGCCCGGCAATGACGCGAGGATCGTTATAGGGATGAACGAAATCGCCGCCGGTCTCGGCCTGCACCTTCGCGAACGTGGCCTCGCGCGAACTCGTGGAAGGTTCGCACTCGGTGATCTTTCCGCCGTAGCGGCGCACGGTATCCTTCTTCGCCTGCGGCGCCGTGCGCGGCATCACCACGTTGCACGGAATGCCGCGCAGCATCGCCGCATAGGAGAGGCAGGATGCGTGGTTGCCGGAAGAGTGCGTCGCCACACCCTTCCTCGCCTGCTCGTCGTCGAGGCCGAAAACGGCGTTCGTCGCGCCGCGCACCTTGAAGGCGCCCGGCTCCTGAAAGTTCTCGCATTTGAAGAACAGCTGCGCGCCGGTCAGCTCGTTCAGATAGTTCGAGACGCGAATCGGCGTGCGGCGGATATGCGGCTTGATCCGCTCATGGGCCGCAAGCATGTCATCATAGGTCGGGATGATCATCTCAGGCTCTGCCGACATCAGGCTGCATCCTTCTGCGCTGCTACCGAATGAGTCCGGTAATATTCCTGGGCGGCTGCGACGCCGGAGCCAAGACGGACATCGAGCCCGAGATCCACCATGGTCATCTCGGCCGCGGCAATGCCGGACAGAGCCATCACATCGGTCATGGATCCAAGATGACCGATGCGGAAGACCTTTCCTGCGACATCGCCCAATCCAACGCCGAACGCAACCTGATATTTGTTCGCGGCATGGGTCACGATCTGGGTTGAGTTGAACCCTTCCGGGGTCCGGATCGCGCTTACCGTGTCCGAATAGAGCGACGGCTCATGGGCGCACAGTTTCATGTTCCAGGCGGAGACCGCCTGGCGGACGCCTTCGGCGATGCGGTGATGGCGGGCAAAGACGTTTTCGATCCCTTCCGCTTCAAGCATTCCGATCGCGGTGTCGAGACCGCGGATAAGGTTTGCCGGCGGCGTATAGGGGAAGCCACCCGAGGCGTTCATCTTCTTCATGTCGTTGAAATCGAAGAAGCAGCGGTAGGACTTGGCGTCGCCGACCATCTGCATCGCCTTCTGGCTGATGCCCAGAATGGCGAGGCCGGGCGGCAGCATGAACCCCTTCTGCGAACCGGTTACAGCGGCATCGACCCCCCATTCGTCCATCCGGAAGTCCATCGAGGCGATGGAGCTCACCCCGTCGACCAGCAGCAGGGCCGGGTGTCCGGCAGCATCGAGCGCCCTGCGAACCGCCGCGACATCGGAACGAACGCCGGTCGCTGTCTCGTTGTGCGTGACCAGCACCGCCTTGATCTGGTGGCCCTTGTCTTCGGCAAGGGCGGCACCGAAGGCTTCGGCGGGAGCACCCTTGCCCCATTCTTCATGGATGACCTGCATATCCATGCCGTGACGCTGGCAAAGATCGATCCAGCGATGGGAGAACATGCCGTGACGCGATGCCAGGATCCGGTCGCCGGGAGAGAGGAGGTTGGTGATGGTCGCCTCCCATCCGCCCGTTCCGGTGGACGGGAAGATGAAGACCTCGGCAGTATCCGTCTTGAGGATCCGCCTGACCCCCGCAAGGGCGGGCTTGAACATCTCGACGAAGGTCTCGGACCTGTGGTCGATCGACGGATTGCTGATAGCCCTCCGCAATTCCTCGGGAATGTTCGTAGGACCGGGAATGAAAACGGGATTTTGACTGAACATCGACTTGTCCTGACCTTGTGCTGTTCACGATGGGGGCAGACTATCCTAGCCGGTTTTTGTTGACAATTTTTTTGAAAAATAGTTTCATAAATTGTTTATTTCAATATAAGATATTGATTTATATGATTTATTTATTTTTTCAAAGCTTGAAAGCCCATTTCACAGTCAGGAAAGGTCAAACCGGATGGAAAAGCGCAAGCGCGGGCGGCCGAAAGCATTCTACGAAAAACCCGAAAGCACGACGATACGCTCGCTGGACCGCGCCATGCACGTCCTTTCCACCGTATCGGCTTCCGGCGGCATGACCCTCAGCGAGGTTTGCGATACGAGTGGAGAAACCGCCCCCACCGTCTACCGCATCCTGTCGACCCTCAGACTGCATGCCATCGTGGACTATGACGAGGCCAACCAGACCTGGCACGTGGGAGCGGGAGCCTTCAGGATCGGCTCCGCCTTCCTTCGGCGCACCCAGTTGGTGGAGCAGAGCCGGCCCGTGATGGAACGGATCATGCAGAGGATCGGCGAAACCGCCAATCTGGCCATTATCGACAAATCCGAAGTGGTATTCGTGAGCCAGGTCGAAACCCACGAGCCGATCCGGGCGTTCTTCCGCCCGGGCACGAGGGGCCCCGTCCATGCCTCGGGTATCGGAAAGGCGATCCTCGCCTACATGCCGTCGGCCCAAAGATCGGAAATCCTGGGACAGGCCGAACTCGATCGCTACACGCCGAACACCATTACCGAGCGGGCCGAGATCGAGCGGCACCTGGATTGGTGCAAGGCGACGGGATGGAGCCTCGATGACGAGGAGCGCACCCTTGGCATGCGATGCATCGCCGCCCCGATATTCAACCATGACGGACAGCCGGTTGCGGGCGTTTCCGTCTCCGGTCCGACCGTGCGAATGCTGAAGGACGCGTATCAGGAGTGGGGAAGGATCATCCGGGAGGCCGCCGACGAGATAACGATGGCGATCGGCGGCACATTGCCACCCCTCAACGCGACGGAGAGTGGCAAAGGGTGATTGACGACCCTTCTTCAAAAATGCAACGTCGCCATATGGGATTTTCAGCATTTTCAAGAAACAGATAGAAAAATGATATGGGATCACTGGCTTGCAGGAAAGTGCAACTATCTCTCATATAGCTTCATGAGAAACGGTTCGGGAGGAATTCGTGATACAGTTGAAGGCAAAACCGCTAACCCGGGAAGCGTTTAGCGGCTATGGACAGGTCATTGAGAAGGAAGGCGCGAACAGCTTTCCGATCAATGCGGGCAATTGCACCCGCTATCACGACCTCGCCGTAATCGAGATTACCGGCGACGACTGCCGCCCGATCATCAGCATCGTGAGCGGAAAACCCTACAAGCTGCCGATCGAAATACCGATGGTCGAAAGACATCCGTTCGGCAGCCAGGCGTTCATTCCCACCACCGACCATCCCTTTCTGGTCGTCGTCTGCAAGGACCAGGACGGCGTTCCGGTCGATCCGCTGGCCTTTGTGACCAGCTCGGGTCAGGGTGTGAACATCGGCCGCAACGTCTGGCACGGCATTCTCACGCCGCTGGAGGGCGTTTCGGACTTCGTCGTCGTCGATTGGGCTGGCAAAGGCGTCAATCTTGAGGAATATTTCTTCGACGAGCCGTTCATCGTATCCTGATCGGCACGGCGCGTTCTCGTGGCATATGGGCAAGGCACACAGACCGCCGATCAGGATCTCACCCGACCTGTCGGATGTTCGCTTCGCCGAACGCTGCAGGCACCATCCGAAACTTCTTCGCCCGCAATGAATTTCCACCTGCTCCTGGAGGCGCAGCCATGTCCGCAAACACAAACGACATCGATCCACTCGAATCCCAGGAATGGCGCGATGCTATCGCCGATGTAATCGAACGAGACGGTGCCAACCGCGCTCATTTCCTGCTGGACCAGGCGGTCAGCCAGGCACGGGCGGCAGGCGCGACGCTGCCCTTCTCCTCGACCACGCCGTATCAGAACACCATTCCCTCCGACGACCAGCCCGACTTTCCCGGCGATCTGGAGATGGAATGGCGCATTCGCACCATCAACCGCTGGAACGCGATGGCGACGGTTGTCCGCAGGAACAAGGAATCCAGCGAGTATGGCGGCCATATCGCCTCCTTCGCCTCCTCGGCGGTCATGTACGATATCGGGCTCAACCATTTCTGGCGCTCGAAGTCGGCCATTCACGGCGGCGACCTGGTGTTTTTCCAGGGCCACGTGATCCCCGGCATCTATGCCCGCTCCTTCATGGAAGGCCGGATCAGCGAGGCCCAGATGGAGAATTTCCGCTCCGAGGTTTCCGGCGGCGGCCTGTCCTCCTACCCCCACCCCTGGCTGATGCCCGACTACTGGCAATTCCCCACCGTGTCGATGGGCCTCGGACCCCTGATGGCGATCTATCAGGCGCGGTTCATGAAATACATGCACAATCGCGGCCTGATCGACATGGCCGACCGCAAGGTCTGGTGTTTTCTCGGCGATGGCGAGATGGACGAGCCGGAAAGCCGCGGCGCGATCGATCTGGCCGCGCGCGAGCAGCTCGACAACCTGATCTTCGTCGTCAACTGCAACCTCCAGCGCCTTGACGGCCCCGTGCGGGGCAACAGCAAGATCGTCCAGGAACTCGAAGGGGATTTCCGCGGCGCCGGCTGGAACGTGATCAAGCTTCTCTGGGGCAAGGGCTGGGACGAGCTTCTGGAGAAGGACGTGAGCGGCCGCCTGTCTCAATTGATGGACGAGACCGTCGACGGCGACTACCAGACCTTCAAGTCGAAGGACGGTGCCTATATCCGCAAGCATTTCTTCGGCAAATATCCCGAGACCGCCGCCCTCGTCGAGGACTGGACCGACGAGCAGATCTGGGCGCTTCGGCGCGGCGGCCACGATCCCGAGAAGGTCTACACGGTTTTCAAGCGGGCGACCGATACCAGGAACCAGCCGACCTGTCTCCTGGTCAAGACCGTCAAGGGCTATGGCATGGGGACGGCCGGCGAAGGGCAGAACACCACCCACCAGCAGAAAAAGCTCGCCGAGGACCAGCTTCGCGCCTTCCGCGACCGGTTCCAGATTCCGATCGCCGACGAGGACCTGCCGAAAGCACCTTTCGTCACCCTCAACAACGCGCAGAAAGCCTATCTCGCTGACCGCCGCAAGGCGCTGGGCGGCGAATTCCCCCGGCGCGACTGGCGCAACGCCGCCAAGCTGGAGATTCCAGCGCTCGACAAGTTCGAGGCCCAGCTCAAGGGTACCGGCGATCGCGAGATTTCGACGACCATGGCCTTTGTGCGCATTCTCACCACGCTGCTGCGCGACAAGAATGTCGGCAAGAACGTGGTGCCGATCGTCCCCGATGAGAGCCGCACCTTCGGCATGGAAGGCCTTTTCCGCTCCGCCGGCATCTACAATCCCCTCGGGCAGAAATACACGCCCGAGGATGCCGACCAGATGATGTTCTACAAGGAGACGACCGACGGCCAGGTGCTCCAGGAAGGCATCAACGAAGCCGGCGCCATGGCCGACTGGATCGCGGCGGCGACGTCCTATTCCAATCACGGCGTCCCGATGATCCCGTTCTACATCTACTATTCGATGTTCGGCTTCCAGCGCATCGGCGATCTCGCCTGGGCGGCAGGCGACAGCCGCGCGCGCGGCTTCATGCTCGGCGGCACCGCCGGCCGCACCACGCTGAACGGCGAGGGGCTTCAGCACGAGGATGGGCATTCCCACATCCTCGCCGGCACGATCCCCAACTGCATCACCTATGATCCGACTTTCCAGTATGAGGTCGCGACGATCATTCACAGCGGCCTGAAGCGGATGTTCGTCGATCAGGAGGACGTCTATTTCTACCTCACGCTGATGAACGAGAACTACGCCCATCCCGACATGCCGATGGGCGTCGAGGACGACATCATCAAGGGCCTGTACCGGTTCAAGGAGACCCGCAAACCCGGCAAGAAGCACGTCAACCTGATGGGTTCGGGCACCATCCTGATGCAGGCGATCACCGCCTCCAAGATGCTGGAGAAGGATTTCGGCGTCACCTCGGACATCTGGTCGGCGACGAGCTTCAACGAATTGGCCCGCGAAGGCCAGGATTGCGCGCGCTTCAACCGGCTCAATCCGCTGTCGAAGGAACGCGTACCCTTCGTCACCCGGCAGCTGGAAAAAGCTACGGGGCCCGTCATCGCGGCCACCGACTACATGAAGAACTATGCCGAGCAGATCCGCGCCTTCGTGCCACACCGTTTCACGGTTCTGGGCACTGACGGGTTCGGCCGCTCCGACAGCCGGGTGAACCTGCGCCGGTTCTTCGAGGTCGATGCCAGCCACATCGCCGCGGCGGCCATGGTCGATCTGTACCGCGAAGGCGCGGTCACGAAGAAGGAGCTCGAGACAGCCTTGAAGAAATACGACATTGATGGCGGCAAGCCAAACCCGCGGCTAACCTGATCGGATAAGGGGAGAAAGAATATGGCAACCGAAGTGAAAGTGCCCGATATCGGTGACTTCTCCGATGTTCCGGTCATCAGCATACTGGTCAAGGTCGGCGATGTGATCGCCGCGGAAGATCCGCTGGTCGAACTCGAAAGCGACAAGGCGACCATGGAGGTGCCTTCGCCGGCAGCCGGCAGGGTCACCGAGATCAAGGTCAGCGAGGGCGACAAGGTCTCGCAGGGCTCGCTGCTGCTGCTGCTCGAAGCGGCCGGCGCAGAGGCCCCCGCCGCGGCCCCCGCCCAAGCGCCCGCGCCGCAGGCAGCCGCCGCTCCTGCTCCGGCGGCAGCCCCCGCCCCGACTGCCCCCACCCCGGTCGCGGTTACCGATGCGGGCTTCGGCAAGGCCCAGGCCTCACCCTCGGTGCGCGCCTTTGCCCGCAATCTCGGCGTCGACCTCGCCAAGGTCAACGGCACCGGCCGCAAGGGCCGCATCCTGCGCGAGGACGTCACCGGCTTCTTCAAGGCGACTGCCGCCCCCGCCGCCGGCGGCGCCCAGGGCGCGCAGGGCGGCATGGGCATCCCGCCGATCCCCGCCGTCGATTTCTCGAAATTCGGCGCCGTCGAAAACGTCGAAATGGCGCGGATCAAGAAGATTTCCGGCCCCGCGCTGCACCGCTCCTGGCTCAACATCCCGCATGTCACGCACAATGAAGAGGCCGACATCACCGAGCTCGACGCCTATCGCAAGGAGCTCGACACGGAAGCCAAGAAGGACGGTTACCGCGTCACCCTGCTGAGCTTCGTCATCAAGGCCTCGGTCTCCGCGCTGAAGAGCCATTGGGAGGTCAATTCCTCGATCCATCCCGACGGCGACAAGCTGATCCGCAAGAACTACTATCATATCGGCTTTGCCGCCGACACGCCGAACGGGCTCGTGGTTCCGGTCATCCGCGATGCCGACCGCAAGGGCATCGTCGAGATATCGAAGGAACTGGGCGAGCTTTCCGCCAAGGCGCGCGACGGCAAGCTCAAGGGCGACGACATGTCGGGCGCCTCGTTCACGATCTCCTCGCTCGGCGGCATCGGCGGCACCTCGTTCACGCCGATCGTCAACGCTCCCGAGGTCGCAATTCTCGGCTTGACGCGCTCCAAGATGGCGCCGGTCTGGGACGGCGAGGCCTTCCAGCCGCGCCTCATGCAGCCCCTGTCGCTCAGCTACGATCACCGCGCCATCGACGGAGCGCTGGCGGCGCGCTTCTGCGCGACCCTGAAACACCTGATGGGCGACGTCCGTCGCATCATGCTCTGAGGGGGGCGTCATGGAAGTCAAGGTTCCCGATATCGGCGATTTCAAGGATGTCCCGGTCATCACCGTTCTGGTTTCTGTCGGCGATACGGTCGCCATGGAAGACCCGCTGATCGAGCTCGAAAGCGACAAGGCGACGATGGAGGTTCCCTCGCCCGCCGCCGGCGTCGTCAAGGAGATCAGGGTCAAGGAAGGCGACAAGGTCTCGGAAGGTTCGGCGATCCTGGTTCTCGAGGGCGCGCAGACCGGCGAAGCCCCGGCGGCGGCCGAACCGCCGAAACCTGCCGCAGCGGCCAGCCCCGCCGCCATAACCGCAACCGGCACCGCCTCCGGCAGGGGCGACATCCATGGCGAGGTCGTCGTGCTCGGCTCCGGCCCCGGCGGCTACACCGCCGCCTTCCGCGCCGCCGATCTCGGCAAGAAGGTGGTGCTGATCGAAAAGGACCCGACCCTGGGCGGCGTCTGCCTCAATGTCGGCTGCATCCCCTCGAAGGCGCTGCTCCACGCCGCCAAGGTCATCACCGAGGCCGAGGAGATGGAACATCACGGCGTCGGCTTCGGCGCCCCCAAGGTCGATGTGAAGAAGCTGCACGGCTGGAAGGAATCGGTCGTCAAGCAGCTGACCGGCGGGCTTTCGGGCCTCGCCAAGGCGCGCAAGGTCGAGGTGGTGAACGGCTATGGCAAGTTCACCGGCCCCAACATGATCGAGGTCGTCGGCAAGGACGGCAGCAGGTCCGTGAGCTTCGACCAGTGCATCATCGCCGCCGGCTCGGAGCCGGTGCGCCTGCCCTTCGTTCCGCATGACGACGAGCGCGTCATCGATTCGACCGGTGCGCTGGAACTCGACGGCATTCCCAAGCGCCTGCTGGTGCTTGGCGGCGGCATCATCGGGCTCGAAATGGCCTGCGTCTACGATGCGCTCGGCTCCAAGATCACCGTCGTCGAACTGATGGACCAGATCATCCCCGGCGCCGACAAGGACATCGTCAAGCCGCTCCACAAGCGGATCGAGGGCCGGTATGAGAAGATCCTGCTCAAGACCAAGGTCACCGCGGTCGAGGCGCAGAAATCCGGCCTCAAGGTAACCTTTGAGGACGCGGACGGCAAAAGCTCGACCGATACGTTCGACAAGGTGCTGGTCGCCGTCGGCCGCCGCCCGAACGGCAAGCTGATCGATGCCGAAAAAGCCGGCGTCGCGGTCGACGATCGCGGCTTCATCGCCGTCGACAGCCAGCAGCGCACCGGCGTACCCCACATCTTCGCCATCGGCGACGTCGTCGGCCAGCCGATGCTCGCCCACAAGGCGGTGCATGAGGGCAAGGTCGCCGCCGAGGTCGCCGCCGGCCACAACCGCCATTTCGACGCGCGCGTGATCCCCTCGGTCGCCTATACCGATCCCGAGGTCGCCTGGGTCGGCCTGACCGAGGCCCAGGCCAAGGAGCAGGGCGTGAAGACCGGCAAGGGCGTCTTCCCCTGGGCCGCTTCCGGCCGCTCCCTGTCGCTCGGCCGCTCCGAGGGCATCACCAAGGTGATCTTCGACGAGGCCAGCGACAGCGTGCTGGGCGCCGGCATCGTCGGCCCCAATGCCGGCGACCTGATCGCCGAGGTGGCGCTGGCCATCGAGATGGGCGCCGATGCGGTCGATCTCGGCCACACCATCCACCCGCATCCGACACTCTCTGAAACGGTGAATTTCGCCGCCGAGATGTTCGAGGGCACGATAACCGACCTGATCCCGCCGAAGAAACGGCATTAGGCGGCATCTGGAATGCGAAATTCGGTTTGGCGAGATCGCGCCAAGCCGGGCGAAAGGGATCGGGCGGCTCCACCGGGCCGCCCGATCGCTTTGCAACCTCCCCGTCTCAGAGGTCATTTTGGCCGGAATTTCCCGAACAGCACCGCATCGCCCGGCGATCCGGCCGTTCCCGACACAGAACGGAAGGAAAACCAGCCTCCCGGCATTCTAGCGATTTCATCTGGGCACAACACGCTCTATACTGGTCGGGCCGCGGTCGGCGGCAGGCTGGCGCAGCGTGGCTCGCGGCAGGTCGATGGGGGCGCCAGAAAACAGCGGCGCAGGTTTTGACGCATTGGTCGTCCGGATCGAGGCGAAAGCCGAATCCGGCGAGCCGGTTCAGATATGTTGAGGAAGGAAGTTACGTGAAGATCGGAACACCTGCTGAAGTCTTTCCGGGCGAGAACCGGGTGGCGATGACACCCGCCAGCGCCGGTTTCCTGCAGAAGCTGGGCTATGACTGCGCCAT
>JAGRLT010000004.1 GCA_020441665.1 Nitratireductor sp. | reverse complement strand
TCCTGCTGGCCGCCGGTATCTTCGGCCATCTGGCCGTCCTCGAGCCACCGATGCTTGTTGCGGTCATGGCGCTGGCCGGTCTTTTCGCCCTCGTCCTTCAGGCCCGCCTTGCCCTTCAATCCCAAACGGACGGCAAACGCGCCGACCTCGATGCCATGCGGCTGCGTTTCGAGGCGCTGGAGGACAGGGCATGGGAGCTTTCAGAAAGCGAGGAACGCTACCGCGCCATCACCGATGCCTTCGGCGACCTCGTCGTCATCCGCGATCATGCCGGCAACGTCCTTTCCTGCAATACCGCCTATGCCGAGAGCCTCGGCCTGACCCAGGCAGAGGTACTGGCCGGCAATGTCCTGCCCGCCACCGGCAAAGCAACAGCGGACGGGCAGGCTTCTCGAGAAGCCCGTGCGGGTCTCGCGGCCAAGCTCATTTACGATACCGGCTCCGGCAAGGCGGGACAGGGCGAACTGGCGATCGACACGCACGATGGCGGCAAATGGTTTCGCAAATGGTTTCATTGGCTCGAACTGCCGGTACGCGACGACAAGGCGGGACACAGCGCCATTCTCTGCGTCGCACGCGACATTACCCCCTTCAAGCGCTCGACCGAACTCGATGCGGAAGCACGAAAGCAGGCCGAACAGGCAAACCGCGCCAAGTCGCGCTTTCTCGCCATGGCAAGCCATGAAATGCGCACGCCGCTCAACGGCATTATCGGCATGTCGAAACTGCTTGGCGGCACCGCGCTGACGCCCGAACAGCACAATTATACCGATGCGCTGCAACGCTCCGGCAAATCCCTGCTGCATCTGATCGAGGGAATGCTCGACCTGACAACCATCGAGGCCGGCCGGTTTGTTCTCAAACCGTATCGATTCGATCCGCGCGCCCTGCTGGAAGACACGCTGGAACTGCTTCACGCCCAGGCGGCGGAAAAGAACATCGGCCTCGGCCTCTACGTGGCGCCGGAAGTGCCGGCCCGCATCGAAAGCGACGGCGAGCGCATGCGCCAGGTGCTGATCAACCTGATCGGCAACGCCATCAAGTTCACCGAAACGGGCGGCGTCGCCGTCGAATGCAAGACCGAAATGAGGGGTGGCGGCGAAACGCTTGTCCTGCGCATCCGCGATACCGGCCCCGGCCTGTCGGAAGCAGACCGCGCCCGCATCTTCCGCGAATTCGAGCGGGTGGACGATGAAAACACCCGCAGCACCCCCGGCGCCGGTCTCGGTCTCGCAATTTCCCGCGCTCTTGCAGAACAGTTCGGCGGCGCGCTGGAACTGGAGGATACCGGCCCGCAGGGTTCGACCTTCGCCTTCAGCCTGCCGCTGCTGAGCGTCGGGAAAACCGATCAGAAAGCCCTGTTCGAAGGCCGCCGTATTGCGCTGGCGATCGAAAATGCGGTCGAGCGCGATTGCCTTGCCCGCAGCCTTGCAGACAAGGGCGCGAGCGTGCTGCTCAGGGAAGAAAACTTCAGCACATGCGACACGATTCTGGTCGATG
>JAGRLT010000059.1 GCA_020441665.1 Nitratireductor sp. | reverse complement strand
TCTTTTCCGCTCTGACGTCGTCGAAATCCTCGACCATAGCCAAGGCTATGCTCTGCGGTATTCTTCTCGTCAGGTGCGAAAAATCCATCCATTCAAACTGCTTCCAGCTAAACAAGACACGCTCTAGTTGATCTGCCAACGGTGGTCGGGGCAGGGCAGGGCCCGTTTCGACGGGCGGTCAATCCAGCCAGGCAAAGGTGCAGGTCGCGTGGGCGCCGGGCTTGGCGCTGCCCTCGGCATGGAAGAAGACCTCGGTGACGGCGAGGCGCTTGCCGTTCGACAGCGGGCGAACCAGGATGCGCACCCGGCCCTCGGCAATGGGTCTGAGGAAGCGGATCGAGAAATCCGTCGTCGTGTTGGGCCGCATTCCGCCATTGATCAGGGCGAGCGCCAGTACCGACGTCGTATCGGCGGCCGCGGCAAGCGCCTGGCCGCAGACGACACCGCCGCCGGGGCCGCCCTGGCGGACGAGATCGGCGGTCGCCGGCAGAAAGAATTCACACTCGTGCGGTGCCGTGGCGCCGACGACGAGGCCGAGCTTGCGCACCCATGGGGCGAAGACCCCCGACAGCAGGCCTGCTGCATCCTCCGCCGTGAACTTTCCCGCGCTGGTCGTCATGTCGCTTCAACCTTTCTGCTTGCCGCCGGAGCGTATCGCGAGCCACTATGCACAAGCAGAGTCCATGAACAATATGTTACAGAAATTGCATTGTCTGGGATTTTGTAACATGTTAAATTCGAGCCTCAGGAGGAACCGCCATGTACAGCCAGGGTCTGATCGGAGCCGATGGTTCGACCGATGAGTCGCAGGAGGTGCTTGCCGCCTTTCAGCAGCGCATCGATGCGGAAGAAAAGATCGAGCCGAACGATTTCATGCCGCAGGGCTACCGGCGCACGCTGATCCGCCAGATCGGCCAGCATGCGCACTCGGAAATCGTCGGCATGCTGCCGGAGGGCAACTGGATCACCCGCGCGCCTACCTTGAAGCGCAAGGCGGCGCTGCTCGCCAAGGTGCAGGATGAGGGTGGCCACGGGCTGTATCTATATTCGGCGGCCGAAACGCTGGGCGTCTCGCGCGAGGAGATGACCGAGGAACTGCTCGCCGGCAAGGCGAAATATTCCTCGATCTTCAACTATCCGACGCTGACGTGGGCCGATATCGGCACGATCGGCTGGCTGGTCGACGGAGCGGCGATCATGAACCAGATCCCGCTTTGCCGCTGCTCGTTCGGACCCTATGCCCGGGCGATGATCCGGGTCTGCAAGGAAGAAAGCTTCCATCAGCGCCAGGGCTATGAAATCGTCATGACGCTTGCGCAGGGTACGCCGGAACAGAAGGCGATGGCGCAGGAGAGCCTCGACCGCTGGTGGTGGCCGGTGCTGATGATGTTCGGCCCGCATGATGCCGACAGCCAGCATGGCGACCAGTCCATGGCCTGGAAGATCAAGCGGTTTTCCAATGATGAACTGCGCCAGAAATTCGTCGATGCGACGGTGCCGCAGGCCGAATATCTCGGCCTTACCCTTCCCGATCCCGATCTCAAATGGAACCCGGAGAAGAATGGCGGCCAGGGCGGCCACGACTTCGGCGCCATCGACTGGGACGAGTTCTGGGCGGTCGTCAAGGGCAGGGGGGCGATGAACCGCCAGCGGGTCGAGGCACGGCGCAAGGCCTGGGAGGAGGGCGCCTGGGTGCGCGAGGCGGCGCTGGTACACGCGCAGAAACGGGCCGAGCGCAATCGGCTGATGACCCAGGCAGCGGAGTAAGATCATGGCAGAAAACGAAACCCCGCTGTGGGAAGTCTTCATCCGGCCGCGCAACGGCCTGTCGCACAAGCATTGCGGCTCGATCCATGCGGCCGACGAGGTGATGGCGGTGCAGGCCGCCCGCGACGTCTATACCCGCCGCGGCGAGGGCCAGTCGATCTGGGTGGTGCGCTCGGCCGATATCATCGCCTCCGATCCGAAGGACAAGGATGAACTGTTCGAGCCGACGGCGGAGAAAATCTATCGCCATCCGAGCTTCTACAAGATCCCCGACGAAGTCGGGCACATGTAGGCCGGCATGGAAGCGAGCGACCTCCTTTTCGGGCCGGTCAGGTTTCTGATCCGGTTTCCCTGGGTGATCGCGGTGATCGGCGTCGCCCTGCTGATCGTCGGCTTTGCCTTCAGGAAAGGCGGCTGGGCGGTGAAGCTCGCCGCAATTTGCTGGGCCGCCTATGCGGTCTGGGAGAACTGGGTGCAATACCAGACGCCCGATGCCGATATCCGCGTCGATCTCCTGCTGATCGCGCCGATCCTGCTGGTGGTCAGCATCATGGCCCTTGTGGCGTTGTTTGTGAGGAGGAAGCGGGATGGGTGACGCCCTGTTTTGCTATGTTCTGCGGCTTGCCGACGATCACCTGATCCTGGGGCACCGGCTGTCGGAATGGTGTGGCCATGCGCCGATGCTGGAAGAGGATCTGGCGCTGCCGAACATCGCGCTCGATCTGATCGGCCAGGCGCGGGCGCTCTATACCCATGCGGGCGTGATCGAGGGCAGAGGGCGGGACGAGGACCAGCTTGCCTATCTGAGGCGCGAGGACGAATACCGCAATCTGCTGCTGCTCGAACTGGAGAACGGCGATTTCGCCCGCACCATGCTGCGGCTCTATCTCTTCGCCGCCTTCATGGAACTGTTCTGGGAGCGGATGCTGGCAAGCAAGGACGAAACGCTTGCCGCGATCGCCGCCAAGGCGATCAAGGAAACGCGCTACCACGTGCGCCATTCGGCGGAATGGGTGATCCGGCTCGGCGACGGCACGCCGCAAAGCGCCCGGCGCCTGCAGGCGGCGCTCGAGGAACTCAAGCCCTATTGCGCCGAACTCTTCCACTCCGACGCCATCGACCGGGAAGTCGCCAGTGCCGGCGCGGGGGTCGACCCGGCGGCGCTGCGGCAGGATTGGGAAGCCGAAATCGCCGCCGTGTTCCGCGAATCCCTGCTGGAGGAGAAGGGCATCGGCGACGGCCATCAGACCGGCGGGCGGCTGGGGCGCCACACCGAGGCGATGGGCTTTCTCCTGGCCGAACTGCAATACATGCAGCGGACCTATCCGGGCATGCAGTGGTGACGGTCATGGGCGTTGCGGCAGCCATACCCGATCTTGATAGATTGCGCCTTCAGCGGGCGGCCTATGCGGCAGCGGCAAACGTACCCGATCCCGAAATTCCCGTGGTGACCGTCGGCGATCTCGGCATTCTGCGTGGCGTCGAGCTCGACGGCGAAAACCGCGCCATTGCCCGGCTGACGCCGACCTATTCGGGTTGTCCGGCGGTGGTGGCGATCGAGCTGGCGGTCGAGGCCGCGCTGCGCGAAGCGGGCTTCGAGCCGGTGATCGAGCGGGTGATCGCGCCTGCCTGGACGACCGACTGGATCACCGCCGAGGGTCGCGAGAAGCTCGCCGCCTATGGCATCGCGCCGCCGGTTGAAACCGGCAATTCGAGGCGGGCGCTGTTCGGCGAGACGCTGGTTTCCTGCCCGCGCTGCGGCAGCGAAGCGACGGAGCGGCTGTCGGAATTCGGCTCGACGCCGTGCAAGGCGCAGTATCGCTGCCAAAGCTGTCTTGAACCCTTCGACTATTTCAAATGCATCTGAGAGCCCGGCCATGAGCGGATTTCACACACTCACCGTCAGTTCGATCACCCCGGAAGGCGAGGCGGCCCGGGCCATCGGGCTTGCCGTGCCGGCGGAACTGCGCTCGGCGTTTCACTTCCTCCCGGGGCAATACCTGACGCTGCGCGCCGAGATCGACGGCAGGGATATCCGCCGCTCCTATTCGATCTGTTCGACCCCGGCGGACGAGGAACTCAGGGTCGGCATCAAGCAGGTGGAGGGCGGCGCCTTCTCGACCTTTGCCCAGACGCTCGGCGTCGGCGACCGGATCGAGGTGATGGCGCCGGAAGGCCGGTTCGTCGCCGAGGCGGGCAAGGTGCGCCGGCCGCTGCTGATCGCCGCCGGCTCCGGTATCACGCCGGTGCTTTCCATCGCCCGCGCGCTGCTGGAAGCCGACCATGGCAGCGAGGTGACGCTTCTCTACGGCAATCGCAGTGCGGCCCAGATCATGTTCCGCGAGACACTGGAAGCGCTCAAGGACCGGTTTCTCGACCGGTTCAACCTGATCCATGTCCTGTCGCGCGAGGATCAGGACGTCGATATCAGCAATGGCCGCATCGACGCGGCGAAGCTTCGGCTGCTGGCTCGCAAGGGGCTGATCGATCCCGGCAGCCATGACGGCATCTATCTTTGCGGTCCGCAGGCGATGACCGAGGCCTGTTCCGCCGAATTGAAGGCGATGGGCGTGCCTGAGGACCGGATCCGCTTCGAATTGTTCACGCCCGCCGATGGCGGCACGGTCGCGCCGGAGCGGCGCGCGGCGATCGTCGAAAAGGCGGCCGGCGACACGGAGGTCGAAACCATTCTCGACGGGGCGAAGCGCAAGTTCCGCATGAACGGCAAGCAGGAAAAGGTGCTCGACGCGGCGCACCGGGCGGGGATCGAACTGCCGTTTTCCTGTGCCGGCGGCATGTGCTGCACCTGCCGCTGCCGGGTTGCCGAGGGCAGGGCGGAAATGGACGTCAACTATTCGCTGCAGCCCTGGGAAATCGAAGCCGGCTTCATCCTCGCCTGCCAGGCCCGGCCGACGACGGAAACGCTCGTGCTCGATTTTGATGCGAGCTGAGCCGGCCGCCGATCGCAGGCAGGCCGATCTCGCCGGTGACATCGGACAGGCCGGCGCTGTGGCCATCGCGGACCGGCTCGGATAGTGTCGGCCACAGATCGCCCGGGAGCGGGATGGCGAGCGATGTGTCGCTGCCGCCTCCGGGCGGGGTTTGTTGCGTCCTTCGGTGGAGGGGACATGATCACCGTCAAGACCACGGATGCCGATCGCTACCGGTTTTTGATCATCGACGATCATCCGCTGTTCCGGGATGCGCTGATCTCGGCAATCAGCGCCGCCTATCCCGGCGCGGAGACCCGGGAGAGCGAGTCGCTTGCCTCGGCGGTCAGGGCGCTTGATGCCGATGACAGCTACGACCTCGCCCTGCTCGATCTGAAGATTCCCGACACGGTCGGCTTCGAGGGGTTTCTCGATATCCGCACGCGCCATCCGCGCCTGCCGATCGTCGTCGTGTCGGGCCACGAGGACCCGCGCATCATCAAGACGGCGCTGTCCTACGGGGCGGCCGGTTTCATCCCCAAATCGACCAACAAGCGCGAACTGACCGAGGCGATCCAGTCGGTGATCGATGGCGCGGTCTATGTGCCCGCCGACTATCAGGAGCCGGCCGGCGACGCGGCGGCGGACGAAGCGCGCAAGTCGATGCTCGCAACGCTTTCGACACTGACGCCGCAGCAGTTCCGCGTCATCAAGATGCTGCGGGACGGCCTGCTCAACAAGCAGATCGCCTACGAGCTGAATGTCGGCGAAACCACCGTCAAGGCGCATGTCTCCGAAATCCTGCGCAAGCTCAATGTCAACAACCGCACCCAGGCGGCGATGGAACTGTCGCGGCTCGGCGGCAGCGACATCGAGGCGCTCAATGCCAGGTTCGACGTGTCCGGCTGAGGCCGGCGCTACCGGGCGTCGAGCAGGTGGTTCATCAGCGCGCGCAGCCTGGCGGGCTTGAGCGGCTTCTTCATCAGTTCCATCCTGTTGTCGTGGGCGGCGCGCTCCAGTTCGGGCGAGGAGTCGGCGGTGACGATCAGCGCGGGAACGCCCGATCCCAGCTTCTGGCGCGCCGCTTCGACCGCCAGCGTGCCCAGATCGCCATGGTCGAGATGCTGGTCGGCGACGATGATGTCGGGCTGCCAGCGGGTATCGGCGAGAACGCCCAGCACGTCGGCGCTGGTTCCGGCGACGCGCGCGTCGCAGCCCCAGCTCTTGAACAGCGTCAGGCCGGCGGTGATGCCGGCCGGATCGTTTTCGATGAACAGAATGCGCGCGCCGGCGAGCCTCGAAGCGGGCGCCTTGAGATCGCGGCGTTCCTCGTGGCCGATGGGGGCGGGGGCTTTGCTGCGCGGCAGCAGGATGCGGAAGCGGGTGCCCCTTCCTTCCACCGAATCGAGTTGCAGACCATGGCCGAGCGTGTTGGCGACGCGGCGCACGATGGACAGGCCAAGGCCGAGGCCGGAGGCCGAGTCGCGTTCGTGGCCGGTGGGCAGGGCGCCGCGATGGAATTCCTCGAAGACCGCTTCGCGAAACGCGGCCGGGATTCCGGGGCCGGTATCGACCACGTCGACGGCAATGGCCTCCCGGTAGGGCCGGGCGGCCAGGATGACGCCGCCCGAAGCGGTATAGCGCAAGGCGTTCGACAACAGGTTCTGCAGCATGCGGCGGAGCATGGTACGGTCCGACAGCACGGTCTGATGGTCGCAGCGGATGCGCAGTTCCAGGCCTTTTTCCTCCGCGATGGGTGCGAAATCGGAGCGCAGCCTGTCGACCAGGTCGTGCAGGGCGATCGGCTCGATCTTCGGTTCCACCACGCCGGCGTCGAGCTTGGAAATGTCCAGCAGGGTCTTGAGCAGCTCGTTCATGGTTTCGAGCGAGCGCGCAATCTGGGTGGCGAGAAGCTGCCCGGCGCCGGTTTCCTGCATATCGGCCAGAACCGACAGGGAGAGCATGGCGGCGTTGAGCGGCTGCAGCACGTCGTGGCTGGCGGCGGCAAGAAAGCGGGTCTTGGCGCGGTTGGCGTGCTCGGCCGCCTCCTTGGCGGCGGCCAGATCGTTGTTTGCCCGCTCGACCCGGCGCAGCGCGTTGGAAAGCTCATCGGTTCGGCTGCGGACCTGGCTTTCCAGATTGATCGCCGTCTGGAACAGCGAGAAGGCGTTTCCCTGCTGGTCCATGGCGCTTTCGACCCGGTCCATCAGCACCTGGTTGATCTTTTTCAGCCGCTCCACTTCTTCCGCATGCATGGCCGGGGCGCCTTTCCTGTCCTCTTACCCGGCATCGCCGGCCGCCGGGCCGGGGGCTCCGAAGGCTACGGCGGTCAGGGTCTGGTTGAGATGCAGCGAGCGGTACTGTTCGCCATAGGTATTGAAGCCGATCACCCGGTTTTCCTTGTAGAGCTCAGAGATCTTGTGGGTAACCTGACGGTTGCGCGCATCGATGCGGCGCAGCACGCAATCAAAGCCGAGAATGAAATCGATGTGGCCGAGCTTCTCGCCCACCTCGTGAAGACAGCTTTCCGTCGAGCGGGCCATGCCGGTCGGTTCGGCGACGGTCAGCACGATGCCGTCGTCGATGGCGCAGAAGAAGGAGAGCGACAGGTCGCCGTTCACCTTCTGGATCGAGCGGCAGTAATACTCGCCGCCGACCTTCATCACCAGCGGGTGCGAGGCGAAGCTTTGCGGGTTGAGCGTGGCGGGATCGGTGCCGGTGATCCCGGCATAGACGGCGGCGGCGGGCGCCGCGTTGAGCTCGTGCACGATCCGCCGGCTGGGCTCGGAGCGGGTGACGACCAGCTTCTTGTCGGTGGGAACGAAGTTGTCGGTCTTGAAGATATGGACCGGCAATTGGGTCGCGACGAGCAGCAGGATCGCATTGCCGCGGAAGACCCTGCCGTTGAGGATCAGGCTCGTTTCGAGAAAATTGAGATCGTCGCCGGCCGAGCCGCCGAGCAGGGGCAAATCGTCAAGTCCCCAGTGGATCGCCGCGGTCGTTGCCTCCTCGCTGTAGGACATGCCGTCCATCAGGCTCATGGCGAAGAGGTTGCGGTTGCCGCCCTCGCCGTGTTTCTCGACGAAGCCGGCGCGGAAGGCGGAAACCTCCGCCGCGATCTCCTGAATGCTGCGCTGGGAGGTCGACGACAGGCGCAGACCCTCGATCGCGAATTGCGATTTCGGGAACAGGATGATCTGGATGCTGCCCTCGGTCATGCCGTCGGGGGTGATCTCGCCGGCGGTGGAGCAGGCGGCATAGGCAAGGTCCGGCGCCTCGCCCGCCATCATCCTGACGATGGTGTCGGCGGTGCAGGCGGACTTCGAGAAATAGACGAGCGCGAAGCCGTAGGCGTTGCGGACGATCTCCTCGCGCAGGCGTGCAGCCAATTGCTCCTGCCCGCCATCCTCGCTGTAGATGCAGGTGGCGGCGCAGTCATAATGCATGGTTTTGGTAGCCATCCGCCCTCCCGACGGGCGTCGCCGGATTTCGATCCGTTCGTGAGGAACCTGACGCCCGCCCGTCCGCCTGCGCCCGGAACCGGCTGACCGAAAGTACAGTATACTTTCGCCAATCGCCAGTTCATTTTGCCGGAAGGGGTTCGGCGGCGGAGGCTGAATTCACTTTGAATTGGTCTTAACCGATTGAAATTGAACGATCTTCCTATTCTGCTATTTGAGCGCCGCAGATGTTTCGCGCTATTGACATGTTCGGGTTCGCGCTGGAACATGGACCGCATCGGGAGGAGATCGCAGACGGATGGCGGCTGCCCGCACCGCTACTCTGCAGTGAGAATCTTGGGACTTGTGGATGCGATAGGGTTGCTGTCCGGCGCCGTGACGGCAGCACGGGACGGCAGGCGGAAGGGCGAAATCAGGACCGGCGGATGGCCTGGATGCCGCGGGCTCCAAGGCGATGCCGGGCACAAACAGCAGTGAAGGGAGGCAGTTGATGACATCCAAAATTTCAATGACGGTCAATGGCCGTCAGGTCGAGGGATCGGTGGAGGGCCGAACCCTGCTGGTCGAGTTTCTGCGCGAGCATCTGGGACTGACCGGTACGCATGTGGGCTGCGACACCTCACAATGCGGCGCCTGCGTCGTCCATGTCGACGGCAAGGCGGTGAAGTCCTGCACCCTGCTGGCGGCGGCTGCCGATGGCGGCGATGTGGTGACGATCGAGGGACTGGCGGACGGCACCAGGCTGCATCCCATGCAGACGGCGTTCAAGGAAAACCACGGTCTGCAATGCGGCTTCTGCACGCCGGGCATGATCATGTCGGCGGTCGATCTGGTCAATCGCCACAAGTCCAATGGCGGCGGCAAGCTGACGGAAGAAAAGATCCGGGCCGAGCTTGAGGGCAATATCTGCCGCTGCACCGGCTACCACAACATCGTCAAGGCGATCGAGGCCGGCGCCAAGGCGATGTGAGGCTGCGAGCGAGTAGCGAATAGACGATCAGGAAGATTGTCGGAGAGGAGAGGCGAGCGCGTAGCAGGAATGGAATACCGACAGCCTAATGACTGCCGGACCCTACTTACTACTCGCTGTTGCCTATTCGCTCTCTGACGGAGGAGGAGAACCAATATGGGCATGGAAGGCATCGGCGCCAGAGTACTTCGCAAGGAAGACCAGCGCTTCATCACCGGCAAGGGACACTATACCGACGATTTCAAGATGGCCGGCATGCACTATGCCGCCTTTGTGCGCTCCCCGCACGCTCATGCGAAGATCGGCAAGATCAACAAGTCGGCGGCGGAGAAAATGCCCGGCGTCGTCGCGGTGCTCGACGGCAAGCAACTTACCGGCGACGGCATCGGCAATCTGATCTGCGGCTGGATGATCCATTCCAAGGACGGTTCGCCGATGAACATGGGCGCCTGGTCGGCGCTGGCGACCGAGTTCGTGCGCTATGTGGGCGACGGCGTCGCGGTGGTGATTGCCGACAGCCCCGACAATGCGCGGACCGGCGCGGAAGCCGTCGAGGTCGACTACAAGGTTCTGCCGCATGTCACCGAGGCGGTCGTTGCCATGGGCAGCGGTGCGCCGCAGCTCCATCCCGAGGCCAAGAACAACATCATCTATGACTGGGAAATCGGCGACAAGGAAGCCGCCGAAAAGGCGATCGCCGGTTCGGCCCATGTCACCGAGATGGAGATCATCAACAACCGCCTGGTGCCCAACCCGATGGAGCCGCGGGCGGCGCTTGCGAGCTATGATTCCGCCCAGGATCACTTTACCCTCTACACGACCAGCCAGAACCCCCATGTGGCGCGGCTGGTGCTTTCGGCCTTCTATCAGGTGGCGCCGGAACACAAATTGCGGGTGATCGCCCCCGATGTCGGCGGCGGCTTCGGCTCGAAGATCTACATCTATCCCGAGGAGATCGTCTGTCTTTGGGCGTCGAAGAAAACCGGCGTGCCGGTCAAGTGGACCTCCGATCGCACCGAGGCTTTCCTGGCCGATGCCCATGGCCGCGACCATGTCACCAAGGCCCGCATGGGCTTCGACAAGGATGGCAGGATCACCGGCTTTTCGGTCGATACCGTCGCCAATCTCGGCGCCTATATGTCGCTGTTTTCCTCGTCCGTGCCGACCTATCTCTATGCGACGCTGCTGTCGGGCCAGTACAATATCACCAACATCCATTGCAATGTGCGCACGGTCTATACCAACACGGCACCGGTCGATGCCTATCGCGGTGCCGGGCGGCCGGAGGCGACCTATCTCGTCGAACGCATGATGGAGACGGCGGCGCGCGAAATGGGCATGGACCGCGCCGAATTGCGGCGCAAGAACTTCGTCACCGAGTTCCCGCACCAGACCCCGGTCATCATGTGCTATGATGCCGGCGATTATGGTGCGACGCTCGATGCGGCGCTCAAGGCTTCCGACTGGGCCGGATTTGAAAAGCGCAAGGCGGCCGCCGCCAGGAAGGGCAAGCTGCGCGGCATCGGCCTTTCCTGCTATATCGAGGCCTGCGGCATCGCGCCGTCGGCGGCGGTCGGTTCGCTGGGTGCCGGCGTCGGGCTCTGGGAATCGGCGGAAGTCAGGGTCAATCCGGTCGGCACGATCGAGATCCTGACCGGTTCGCATTCCCACGGCCAGGGCCATGAGACGACCTTCGCCCAGCTCGTCTCCGAGCGTTTCGGGCTGCCGACGGACAATGTCCAGATCGTCCATGGCGATACCGACAAGGTGCAGTTCGGGATGGGAACCTATGGTTCGCGCTCGGGCGCGGTCGGCATGAGCGCGATCACCAAGGCGCTCGACAAGGTCGAGGCCAAGGCGAAGAAGATCGCCGCCCACCTGCTGGAGGCCGATGCAGGCGACATCGTCATCGAGAATGGCGAGGTGAAGGTTGCCGGCACCGACAAGAAGCTCGGCTGGCACGAGGTCTGTCTCGCCGCCTATACCGGCCACAATCTGCCGGCGGGCATGGAGCCGGGCCTCAAGGAAGGGGCGTTCTACGATCCGACCAACTTCACCTTCCCGGCCGGGGCCTATGTCTGCGAGGTCGAGGTCGATCCCGATACCGGCAAGACCGAGGTCGTGCAGTTCGTCGCTGCCGACGATTTCGGCACGATCATCAACCCGATGATCGTCGAGGGCCAGGTGCATGGCGGGATCACCCAGGGCATCGGACAGGCCATGCTGGAAGGCGCGATCTACGATGGCAACGGCCAGCTCGTGACGGCAAGCTACATGGATTACTGCATGCCGCGGGCCGACGATGTGCCGAGTTACCAGGTTTCGCATCATGTCACCGAATGCCCGGGCAACCCGCTCGGCATGAAGGGATGCGGCGAAGCCGGCGCGATCGGCTCGCCGCCGGCGCTGATCAATGCGATCACCGATGCCATCGGCAACAACAATCTCACCATGCCGGCGACGCCTGCCCGCGTCTGGGCCGCGCTGAACGGCAAGTAAGAGGAGACCGGACCATGTATCAGACCAACTATCACCGTGCTTCCTCGCTGGAAGAGGCCGCCAAACTGTTCAAGAAGGGTGATGACGCGAAGTTCGTGTCGGGCGGTCAGACGCTGATCCCGACCATGAAGCAGCGCCTGGCGGCGCCGACCGATCTCATCGATCTGCGCCACATCAAGGGCATGAGCGGCATCAAGGTCTCGGGCAAGAAAGTCGCCATTGGTGCGGCCACCACCCATTACGACGTGTCGACGAACGGCAAGCTTGCGGCTGTCTGCCCGGCGCTTGCCGCGCTCGCCAGCCATATCGGCGATCCCGCGGTGCGCCATATGGGCACGATCGGCGGCTCGATTGCCAACAACGATCCGGCGGCTGATTATCCGGCGGCGATGCTGGCGCTGGGGGCGACCATCGTTACCAACAAGCGCGAGATCGAGGCGGACAAGTTCTTCAAGGGCATGTTCGAAACGGCGCTCAAGGACGGCGAGATCATCACGGCGGTCGCCTTCGCCGCGCCGACGCGGGCAGCCTATGTGAAATATCCCAACCCTGCCTCGCGCTATGCCATGTGCGGCGTGTTCGTCGCCGATCACGGCAAGGGCGATATCCGCGTGGCGGTGACCGGGGCCGGCAATGACGGCGTCTTCCGCCATCGCGCGATGGAAAAGGCGCTGGCCGGCAATTTCTCCGCCGATGCGATCGCCTCGATTGCCACCAGCGCGGACGACATGCTGTCGGACATTCACGGCGATGCGGCCTACCGGGCCCATCTCGTCAACGTGATGGCGCGGCGTGCCGTCGCCCAAGCGGGATAGTCCAGTCTGGATAGAATAAAATCGGCGGGATCCGTGCCAGGGGCAGATCCCGCCCATGGCAGCGCACTCCCGCCGCGTCGCGATACGCATCCCTTCATGCGCGGTTTCCCGCCGAAAGCGTGCTATAACCGGCTCCGGAGCCCCGAGGGTATTTCGAGTCGGCGGCGTGAAGCAGGGGCATGAAGAGGAAGATCTGAGATGGCATTCGTAATCGGGCCGCATCCGGTGGCAAGCGTCGCGGTGGCCGGCTCCGGCGACCGTTTCGCGGTGCGGCGGATTTTCTGCGTCGGGCGCAACTATGCCGCCCATGCGCGGGAGATGGGCAAGGACCCGGATCGCGAACCGCCCTTCTTCTTCACCAAGCCGGCCGATGCGGTGGTCGATGATGGCGAGGCGATCGCTTATCCGCCGCTGACGCAAAACCTGCACCATGAGGCGGAACTGGTGATCGCCATCGGCACGGACGGCCGCGATATCGACGAGAGCGATGCGCTTGACCATGTCTGGGGCTATGGCATCGGCAATGATCTGACCCGCCGCGACCTGCAATCGGCAGCCCGCGATCAGGGCCGGCCCTGGGACATGAGCAAGGGGTTCGACCGCTCGGCGGTGATCGGCCCGCTCCATCCCGTTTCGCGGAGCGGGCATGTTTCGAAGGGCTCGATCAGGCTGAGCGTCAACGGAACGCTGCGCCAGGACGGCGATCTGAGCGACATGATCTGGGCCGTGCCGGAGATCATCTCGGTCCTGTCGCGATCGGTCACGCTCAAGGCGGGCGATCTCATCATGACCGGAACGCCGGCCGGCGTGGGGCCGCTGGTGCCCGGCGATGTCTGCGTCGTGTCGATCGAGGGGCTCGGCGAAATCGCGACCACGATCACCGGGCGGGAAAGCGCATGACGCTCAGGCTGCACAACTATTTCCGCTCCTCGACCTCGACGCGCCTGCGCGCGGCGCTCAACCTCAAGGGGCTCGATTACGACTATGTCGCCTATCCGCTGCTCGAAAAGGCGCATAAGACACCGGGCTATCTGAAGCTCAATCCGGCGGGGCTGGTGCCGTCGCTGGAGACCGCGGACGGCCTCGTCCTCACCCAGTCGCTGGCGATCATCGAATGGCTCGACGAAACCCATTCCGAGCCGCCGCTTCTGCCGGGGGATGCCGCCGGCCGGGCGCGGGTGCGGGCGCTTGCCTATATGATCGCCTGCGAAATCCATCCGCTGAACAATCTGCGGGTGCTGAACCATATCGGCTCGGAATTCGGCGCCGATGAGGCGGCCAAGAAGCGCTGGTTCACCCATTGGGTGGTCTCGACCTTCGACGCGCTGGAGGTGGCGCTGGCGCGCGATGCCGCCACCGGCCGCTATTGCCATGGCGAGACGCCGGGCCTTGCCGATATCTGTCTTTACGCGCAGGTCTGGAACAATCGCCGCTTCGGCATCGACACCGCGACATGGCCGACCCTTGCGCGGATTTTCGATGCGCTGGATGCGATTGAAGCCTTCAACGAGGCGGCGCCGCCGAACCAGCCCGACGCGGTTTGACCGCCGTCAGCGGAGCAATGGGAACAGATCCCGCGCGGGCCTTATGCCAATGCTTCGGGGGGCAGGAGGGCGCCGGGGTGGCGCACCACCCTTGCCGCCAGGACATGCGCCTTGCGGATCGCATCCGCCGCGCTGTCGCCGGACAGCCGGGCGGCGAGATAGGCGCCGTTGAAGGCGTCGCCGGCGCCGGTGGAATCGAGGGGTTCGACCCTGTCGAGACCGTCGATGGCAACCATCCGGCCATCGGCGAAGGCGCAAACCGGCCCACCGCCATTCTTGACGACGACCTCGCCGGCGCCATAGGCGCGATAGCGTCCGGCACAGGCTTCGAGCGACGCGTCGGCGAAGACCGCCCTTTCGTCGTCGTAGCTCGGCAGCACGATCGCGGCGGCGGCGGACGCCTCGGCGATGGACTGGCGCAGGGTTTCGGCATCCTGCCAGAGCCTGGGGCGGATATTGGGATCGAAGACGGTGGTCTTGCCGGCGGCGCGGGCGGCGGCGAGGGCTTCAAGCAGGAACTGGCGCCGGTCGGGCGCCAGGATCGCCAGCGTGATGCCGGAAAAATAGAGCACGGCGCCGGCGGCGATTGCGGCCCGCAGGCGTGGCTCGTCATCGGCCAGCAGGCGCGCCGCCGATTGCGAGCGCCAATAGGAGAAGGAACGCTCGCCGTCCCTGGTCTCGATCAGGTAGAGGCCGGGCAGGCGGTGGGGATCGCTGGCGATCCAGTGCGTCGCGATGCCCCGGCTTTCAAGAAACGCCCGCAACCCGGCCGAATAAACGTCGCTGCCGAGGCGGGTGAAATACTGGACGTGCCATGCATCGCCCGCCGCCGCGCGGAAATAGCAGGCGGTGTTGAGCGTGTCGCCGGCATAGCCGAGATTGAAGGCGCCGTCGGCGCGGCGTGAAAATTCCAGCATGCATTCGCCGATGGAAAGAAAGGTTCTTGCGGGCTCGGCCATGGGGGTGATCAGCCGGTCTTCGCGATCGCCGCGCATTCGGGGACGGGGGAGGTGACGGTTCCGTCCGTGAAGTAGCGCACCAGGTTTTCGACCGTCAAATCGCCCATGGCACGGCGGGTTTCCACCGTCGCGCTGCCGACATGGGGCAGCAGGATCACATTGTCGAGGGGCAGCAGCGCCTGCGGGACATGGGGCTCGTCCTCGAAGACGTCGAGGCCGGCGGCACCGAGGCGGCCGTCGAGCAGGGCGGCGACCAGTTCCTTCTCGTCGACGACGCTGCCGCGGGCGATGTTGATCAGCGTGCCGTTCGGCCCGAGCGCTTCGATCACCTCGCGGTTGACGAGCTTGCGGGTGGCCGCGCCGCCCGGCGTGATGACGATCAGATAGTCGACGTCGCGCGCCAGGTCGACGAGCCTGTCATAATAGCGATAGGGGGTGTCGCGCCGGGTGCGGGTGTGATAGGCGATCTCGCAGTTGAAGACCGAGAGCTTGTGGGCGATCGTTTCGCCGATCCGCCCGAGGCCCAGTATGCCGACTTTCCTACCCTCGATGGAATCGGTCAGCGGCGCGCCGCCGAAGCCGGTCCATTTGCCGGCGCGCAGAAAGGCGTCGTCGCGCAGCAGGCGCCGCGAGACGGCAAGCAGCAGCATGATCGCCGTGTTCGCCACATCGGCATTGAGCACGTCCGGCGTGTGGGTGACAACGATGCCGCGCGCGGCGGCGGCCTTCGCATCGATCGCGTCATAGCCGACGCCGTAGCAGGAGATGATCTCCAGATTGGGCAGCCGGGCCATGACCTCCGGCGCCAGCCCGTCATGGCCATTGGTGGCGACGCCGAGGATCGCATCGCCCTTTTCGGCCAGAAAGGCGTCCATATCGGCGATCTCGGTGGTTCGATGGACGGTGAAACGCTCCTCGAGCGCCGAGAGGGTTCTCGGGGTGGTGCCGCCAACCAGCAGCAGATCGGGCTTCATCGGTTCTCTCCTTCGGCGGAAGTTCGATTGATATGGATCAGTGATTGTCGCGCGGCACGTACCTGTTGGCGATGTCGCGATACCGGTCGGCATCCCGCAGTGTCATGCCCTCGGAAAAGGGCTCGACCTTCTCCCGGAAGAACTGCTGCCACGGGGACTGGCTCTGCAGTATCGGGAAGCCGCCGGCAGCTTCCAGCGCGGCGCGGCGCGCCTTGAGTTCGTCTTCGGGCACCAGCATGTCGGCGGCGCCCTTGCGGAGATCGATGCGCACCCGGTCGCCCGTCCTGAGCAGGGCCAGTCCGCCGCCTGCCGCCGCCTCGGGCGAGGCGTTGAGGATCGAGGGCGAGCCGGAGGTTCCCGACTGGCGGCCATCACCGACGCAGGCAAGCGACGAGACGCCTTTCCTGATGAGATAGGCCGGCGGGCGCATGTTGACGACTTCAGCGCCGCCCGGATAGCCGATCGGCCCCGTGCCGCGCATGAACAGGATGCAGTGCTCGTCGATGTCGAGGGCGGGATCGTCGATGCGCCGGTGGAAATCCTCCGGTCCGTCGAAGACGATCGCCCGGCCCTCGAACGCTTCCGGGTCGTCGGGGTCTTCCAGATAGCGCTTGCGGAACTCGTCGGAAATGACCGAGGTTTTCATGATCGCGCTGTCGAAGAGATTGCCCTTGAGATTGATGAAGCCGGCCCTGGCCTTCATCGGATCGGCAACGCTCCGGATCACTTCGGGGCTGACGATTTCCGCGCTGCGGCAGTTGTCGCCCAGGGTCCTGCCATTCGCCGTCACGGCATCGGGATGGGGCAGGAGGCCGGCGCCGAGCAATTCGCCGATGACGGCGGGCACGCCGCCGGCGCGGTGAAAATCCTCGCCGAGATACTCCCCGGCCGGCTGCAGATTGACCAGCAGGGGAATGGCGTGACCGATCGCCTGCCAGTCGTCATTGGTAAGCTGGATGCCGAGATGGCGGGCGATGCCGTTGAGATGGATCGGTGCGTTGGTCGAGCCGCCGATCGCCGAGTTGACGACGATGGCGTTTTCGAAAGCCTCGCGCGTCATGATGGCGGAGGGCTTCAGATCCTCATGCACCATGTCGACGATGCGCCTTCCCGTTTCGTAGGCGATCTGGCCGCGCTCGCGATAGGGCGCGGGAATGGCCGCCGAACCCGGCAACTGCATGCCCAGCGCCTCGGCGAGCGAGTTCATGGTCGTGGCGGTGCCCATGGTGTTGCAGAAGCCCGTCGACGGCGCCGAGGAAGCCACGAGATCCATGAAGCCGCCATCGTCGATCTCGCCGGCGGCGTGGAGCTCGCGCGCCTTCCACACGATGGTGCCGGAGCCGGTGCGCTGGCCGCGAAACCAGCCGTTGAGCATCGGCCCGACGGAGAGCGCGATGGCGGGAATGTTGACCGTTGCCGCCGCCATCAGCAGGGCGGGCGTGGTCTTGTCGCAGCCGATCATCAGCACGACGCCGTCGATGGGATAGCCGAACAGGCTTTCGACCAGCGACAGATAGGCAAGGTTGCGGTCGAGACTTGCCGTCGGCCGCTTGCCGGTTTCCTGTATTGGATGGACCGGCACTTCAAGCGGTACGCCGCCGCTCGCCATGATGCCGTCGCGCACCCGTTTGGCGAGTTCGATGTGGTGGCGGTTGCAGGGCGACAGATCCGAGCCGGTCTGGGCAATGGCGATGATCGGCTTGTTGGCCTGCAATTCGGCGCGGGTCAGGCCATAGTTGAGATAGCGTTCGAGATAGAGCGCGGTCATCTCCGGATTGTCGGGATTGTCGAACCACTGGCGGGATCGCAGATCCTCCGGTTTCTTCTTCTGGCGCATGGGCTTGATTCCTGAAATTTGAAACGATTGCCGGGTTGGATTGCCGCCCTTGGTCAGTCCGGTCGCACCGGCAGGTCATCCTCGAGGTAGACCCGGATGATCTCCTCAAAGTCCTGCTCGGCGGTGAACCCCAGCGCGCGGGCACGATGCGGTGCGAAGTCGCGTGGCCAGCCGGAAACGATCCTGTGAATGGTCTCGTCGGGCCGGGGCTCGATGCCCGCGACCGCCGCCTCGCCAGCAATGGAGCGCAAAGCCTCGATCTGCTCGGCAACCGTGCAGGAAACGCCCGGCATGTTGAGGCTGAGGCGGCCGGCGAGCCTTGCCGTGTCGAGGGTGGCGGCATCGGTGAAGAACTTCGCCGCGGCGCGGGGGGAAGCGTGCCAGTGGCGCACGCTGTCGGGTACCGGCAGGATCGCGGTTTCGCCGTTGAGCGGTTCGCGGATGATGCCGGAAAAAAAGGAGGAAGCGGCAAGATTGGGCTTGCCCGGCCTGACGCAAAGGGTCGGCAGGCGGAGGGAGAGGCCGTCGATGAAACCCTTGCGGGCATAGTCGGCGATCAGGAGTTCGGTCACCGCCTTCTGCGCGCCATAGGAAGTCTGTGGCGCGCAGAGGAAATCGTCGTCGATCCTGTCGGGGAAGGGCGGGCCGAAGACGGCGATAGAAGACGCGAAGACGACGCGCGGACGATAGGTGCCGCCGCTTGCCTCATGTTCCGCGCGCAGGGCCTCAAGCAGTGCCCATGAGCCGCGCGCATTGATATCCCAGCCCTTGTCGAAGTTGCTTTCCGCATCGCCCGAGACGATTGCGGCCAGGTGGTAGACGATATCGGGCCGCGCCGCCGCCAGACGCGCGGCTGCGCCCGTATCGGCCAGGTTTCCGGTTGACGCGGCAGTCGGGAAATCGGCCGGCGGGCATTTTGCCGTGACGATATCATGCAGTGTCAGGCTTTCGATCGCGCGGCCGATCCCGCCCGCGGCGATGCGGTTCGCCAGCTTCTGGCCGACCATGCCGGCGCCGCCGATGATGAGGATGTCGGCCGCCATCGCCTATGCCATCCCGTTGAGGTCTAGAAGTTCGAGATAGATGCCGGAATGATCCTTGCCGGCACCGTCGAGTTCGTCGATGAAACGCGCATAGCGGGAGCGCATATGCTCGACGAGCGGCAGGGCCAGGCCAAGCGATTGCGCCTCGGACAGGACGTTTTCGATGTCCTTCAACTGGGTTCTGGACGCGGCGCCGGGTGCGAAATTGCCCGTCGTCATCCGCTCGCCATGCTGCTGGAGGACGATCGAATCGGCAAAGCCGCCCTTGAGCGCCGCGCGGATCGCGGCGGGGTCGGCGCCGCCCTTGCCGGCAAACAGCATGGCCTCGGCAACGATGCCGATGGTGGCCGCGACGATGGCCTGATTGGTGAGCTTCGACAACTGGCCGGCACCGTGAGGGCCGACCCGGACCGGACGGCCCATGGCGGACAGCACCGGCAGGAGCCGTTCAAACACATCGGCATCGCCGCCGGCCATGATGGCGAGGCTTGCGGCCTCGGCACCCCGCGTGCCGCCGGAAACGGGCGCATCGAGATGGTCGAGACCCCTTGCGCGAAGCCTTTCGGCATGATCGCGCGCTTCGGCCGGCTTGATTGAGCTCATGTCGACCAGCACGGCGCCCCGCTTCATGGTGTCGGCGACGCCCTGGGAAAACAGCAGATCGGCGGCCGCCGGCCCATCCGAGACCATGGTGATGACGATGTCGGCGTCCGCCGCCGCCGCGCCGGGCGATGCAGCAGCCCTTGCGCCCAGCGGTCCAAGCGCCTGCGCCTTGGCGGCGGTCCGGTTCCAGGCCGTCACGGAAAACCCGGCCTTGAGCAGATTGGCCGCCATCGGCCCGCCCATCAGCCCGGTGCCGAGAAATGCGATTTGAGGTTGGGTCATTCAGCGCGTCCGCTCTCGATTCGGGTTCATCTTCTCAACTGGCTTCCACCGCAATGACGGCAAGGCAGTCGCCGGATTTGACGAGGCCCGGAAAATGCCGGCTGGCGAGGATGCCGGCGCGTCTGGCCCGATATTCGGCAGGGGCCGTGCCGGTGCGGTCGGCGGGCCAGATGCGGGCCAGCAGATCGCCCTTCAAGACCGTTTCACCGAGATCCGCCACCATCTCGATCATGCCGTCCTGTTCGGCGAAATGGAAGCAGTCGTCATCGGGCATTTCGAGATTGCGGCTCGGCTCGACCGTCGGTTTCCCCTTCAGGATGCCGGCATGGATGAGAAGGTTGCGGGCGCCTTTGCGCGCAATGGCCACCGACCGCGCGGTTGCGCTGCCGCCGCCGCCGAGCTCGGTCGTGACGAACACCTTGCCCATCTCCTCGGCCGCCGTGTCGTACATGCCGACAGCATCGATCTCGAGCATCATCACCGAGAAAGGCGCGTTGAAGGCCCGCATGGCGGCGACGCAGTCTGCCTGCTGCCGCTTGTCTTCCAGAACATGGGCGGCGGCGAAGGGGAGAAAGTCCAGCGTCCTGCCGCCGGAGTGAAAGTCCAGCACCACATCGGCAAGCGGCAGCAGCGTGCGCTGAAAGTAGTCGGCGATCTTTTCGGTCACGCTGCCGTCGGGCCGACCGGGAAAGGCGCGGTTCAGGTTGCCCTTGTCGATCGGCGAGGTGCGGGTCGCGGCGCGGAAGGCGGGATAGTTGAAATAGGGAATAATGATCACCCGGCCGGTCATGTCGCGCGGGTTCAATTCGAGGGCCAGGCCCTGCAGCGCCACCGGTCCTTCATATTCGTCGCCGTGATTGGCGCCGGTCAGTAGGGCTGTCGGCCCTTCGCCGTTCCTGATCACGGTGATCGGGATCATCACCGAGCCCCAGGCGCTGTCGTCCCGGCTGTGGGGCAGTTTCAGGAAGCCGTGATGAATGCCGTCCTGATCGAGGGGAATGGTCGGCGTGATCGGGTTGTCGCGCATCTATTCGCTCCTGTCGCGGTCAGTCTTTGACGAAGAGCTTGCGCTCGACATTGGCGAGGCATTCCGGCGCGCCATCGCCGATGACGATGCTTTCGGTGATCTCGAAGCCCCAATCCTCCATCCACAGCCCGGTCATGAAGTGGAAGGTCATGTTGTTTTCGAGCAGGCTTTCGTCGCCCGGGCGCAGCGACATGGTGCGCTCGCCCCAATCGGGCGGATAGGAAACGCCGATCGGATAGCCGGTGCGGTTGTCCTTTTCGATGCCGTATTTCCTCAGGACGGCAAAGAAGGCATTGGCGATGTCCTCGCAGCGATTTCCCGCGCGCGCCTTTTCAAGGCCGGCCTCCATGCCTTCGAGCACGGCCTTTTCCGCATCGAGGAAGGTCTGTGTCGGCTTGCCGAGAAAGACGGTGCGCGAGAGCGGGCAGTGGTAGCGGTGAACGGTACCGGCAATCTCGAAGAAGGTGCCTTCGCCCGATTGCATCGGCCTGTCGTCCCAGGTCAGATGCGGCGCGGCGGCGTCAGACCCGGAAGGCAGCAGCGGCACGATGGCCGGATAGTCGCCGCCGGCGCCGATCGCCTCGTCGTAGCGCAGGCCGGCATCGTAGATTTCGGCAACGAGATCGCATTTGCGCATTCCGGGCTCGATCTTCTCCACGATGCGGCGATGCATGCGGCTGACGATCCGGCCGGCGGCGCGCATGTAGCCGAGTTCGGTTTCCGATTTCACCGCGCGCTGCCAGTTCACCAGCGCGGTCGCATCGCTGAATTTCGCGTTGGGCAGGTGTTTGCGCAGGGAGGCGAAGGCGGCAGCCGAAAACCAGTAATTGTCCATCTCGACGCCGATGCGCAGCCGGTCCCAGCCACGCTCTTCAAGCCTGGCGGACAGGTAGTCCATCGGGTGGCGCTCGGTGGACTGAACGTAATGGTCCGGATAGCCGACGATGTTTTCATGCCGCATGAAACAGGTGCGCACCGCGCCATTGGCATCCTGGCCGCGGCCGAACCAGACCGGTTCGCCATCGAGGCTAAGCACCACGCACTGATGGACATAGAAAGACCAGCCGTCATAGCCGGTAAGCCAGTTCATGTTGGAAGGGTCGGAGACGATGAGGAGGTCGATGTTGCTTTCGGCCATCGCCCGGCGGGTCCTGGCGATGCGTTGGCCGAATTCATCGACGGAGAAAAAAAGCGTTGGGGCGATCATGGGGTATTCCGGTTTTTTGACGTTTCCCGGCGGGCCGACATTTGATAAGGCTCGCAAGGATCGACGACGGGCCGTGCTTTCCTATCATGGATGCGGCAATCGGTAAGGCAAAAGGAGTTTAGACGCATGCTCAGAAACGACCAACTGGACCAATGGGACCGCGATCATTTCATTCATGCGTCGTCGCATCTGGCGCAGCATGCGCGCGGCGAAAGCCCCAACCGGATCATCGCCGGCGGCAGCGGCGTCTATATCGAGGATCGCGACGGCAACAAGCTGCTGGACGGCTTTGCCGGGCTCTATTGCGTCAATATCGGCTATGGCCGCACGGAGGTCGCCGACGCGATCGCCAGACAGGCAAGAGAGCTTGCCTATTACCACTCCTATGTCGGCCATGGCACCGAAGCCTCGGTGACGCTCGCCAAGATGGTGGTCGACCGGGCGCCGGCCAATATGTGCCGGGTCTATTTCGGCCTGTCGGGGTCGGACGCCAACGAGACCAATGTCAAGCTCGTGTGGTATTACAACAACGTGCTCGGTCGGCCGGAAAAGAAGAAGATCATCGCGCGCGGGCGCGCCTATCACGGCTCGGGCCTGATGACCGGCTCGCTGACCGGGCTCGATGCGTTTCACAAGACGTTCGACCTGCCGCTGGCGCGTGTGCTGCGCACCACATCGCCCTACTACTACCGCCGCGACGACCTTTCGATGAGCGAGGCGGATTTCACCGCCCATTGCGTCCGGGAGCTGGAAAAGCTGATCGAGGCGGAAGGGGCGGAGACGATCGCCGCCTTCATCGGCGAGCCGGTGCTTGGAACCGGCGGCATCGTGCCGCCGCCCGCGGGCTATTGGGAGGCGATCCAGGCGGTGCTCGCAAAGCATGACATTCTGCTGATCGTCGACGAGGTGGTGACCGGTTTCGGCCGCCTCGGGACGATGATGGGCACGACGCATTTCGGCATCGAGGCCGACATCATCACCATCGCCAAGGGGCTGACCTCGGCCTATGCGCCGCTTTCGGGCTCGATCATCTCCGAAAAGGTCTGGAAGGTGCTCGAACAGGGCGCCGATGAATTCGGCCCGATCGGCCATGGCTGGACCTATTCGGCGCATCCGATCGGAGCGGCTGCGGGTGTCGCCAATCTCGAACTGCTCGACAGGCTCAAGCTGGTCGACAATGCGAAAGAGGTCGGCGCCTATTTCAACAGCCAGATGAAGGCAGCGCTGGCCGATCATGAAAATGTCGGCGAGGTGCGCGGCGAGGGCATGTTGTGCGCGGTGGAACTGGTCGAGAACCGCGAACGGCGCCAGTTCTTCGATCCGGCGAAAAAGGTCGGCCCCACCGTGGTCGGCGAAATGGCGAAGAACGGCGTCATCGCCCGCGCCATGCCGCAGGGCGACATTATCGGCTTCGCGCCGCCGCTGTGCCTTTCCCGCGAGGAAGCGGACAAGATCGTGGCGGCGACGAAGAAGGCCGTCGAGACGGTGCTCTAACCCGAAAATACCAATCGCGCCGTCAGGATTCATGACGGCGCGAAGGCGGGCAGGGCGCGGGAGCGGATCAGCCTTTCCTCGCCGGGTCCGTTCCTCCCGAGCCGCGCAGCCTTATTTCAATTCTGCGGCGCTCGCGGACGTCGCCCGCGCGCCCGCTCGACAGCTTGCCGTTACTGTCGATCAATTGCGCTCCGGTGAGCGGGATGATCTCCCACCCGGCGAGCCTGGGATCTGAACGGAGAACCTTCATGACGGTCACGGCCCGGGCCATGCCCAATCCGGCATTGTCGGCCGCCGACAGCGCATCGCCCGCCGGCTGACCGCTTGCTGCTCCCAGCAGCGCATCGTCCAGATTGGAGAGCCTGCCGCGTATCGGCTGCTCATCCGTATGCCCGATGACCTCTATCGTATCGACGTCGTACTGGCGAAGAAGTTCAAGCAGCCGATCCGGTATTTCGCTCTGGAGGCTTGCGCGGAAGCCGGGCGTGAGGGCCGCGGAGCCCCTTTCAAAGAAGTGGTTGTTGGCTTCCGAAAGATTGATGATTGGCGGCCACCGGGACTTGTCGGTGCGATAGAGGCCAATGCTTTCCTTCAGTACAAGCGCCAGTTCATCGGCAGTGGGCTTGCGTCCGTTCTGTGCCTCAAACCGGTCCACCAGCGGACCCAGATTGTCCAGCAGGCGCGCAAGGCCGTCACTGGAACTGCTCGCGTCCTGTTCTGCCGTCAGTTGCTCGAGGCGCTCGGTTATCGACCCGTTCTCACTCAATTGGGATCTCAGGCGCTCGTTCTGCAATTTGAGTTCGCTGATGTCCGGCAGGCGTTTCAGCAGTTCTTCGACCCCTGCCACGTCGTCTGCGCCCGCCGGCCTGTCGAGCCCGAGGGCGATCTGAAGGTCCACACCGCGTTTCAACACCGATGGCGGATCGTTCGGGTCGATCCTGGCGGCTGCATCGAGGGGCAATTTGAGGGATGGAACCATCTTCAGGTCGGGCAAAAGCGTCTTGTAGACCTGCAACTGCTGCTCCGCCTCGGTCAGATCGGCCTGCAATACCCTGTTTTGTTCCGCGGCGGTTCCGTCCTCCGCCCGCCCCAACCTGTCCTGCAGGTCGATCAGCTCGCTGCCGAGCGCCAGCATCAGCAAGAACAGCAGCAAGAGCAGAACCTCGGCCAGCGTCAGGCCGAGGATCATGCCGCGCCGGTACTCCCTGTCGTCTATCAGCTCGGGATTCATGCTGGTCATTCCGTTGCATCCCCGCGCCAGAAGGAAAGCCATCGCGCCCTGGAAAGGCCGGTATGCTTTCTGCTGTTTTCAACAGCATCGTGCAGACGCGCTATGATGGTCTCGATGGAAGCCGCCAGCTTGTTGAGGCGCTCGCGCGAGGTGGAATCCAGTGTGACCGGCTTGTCGAGGGTTTCCATGGCCCTGTCGGCGGTCTGAAGGCTTGCCTCGACGGCCTTCAGGGCCTGGCTTTGAGCTGTGTTGAGGCTCGCCGAGGCGGTGCGGATGGCGCTTACCGCTTCCAGCGACAGGTCGCGGACCGCTTGCCGCTCCGCTTCCGACTGGGAAGCCATCTGGGAAGCCATCTGGGAAACCGCGTCGCCCATCCGGTTTCGCATCTGTTCCAGCGCGGCATCGATCTCGGTGATGTTCTTCAATTGGGAGCCGAAGCTTTCATCGAGGCGCCTGGCGGCGCTTTCCGCCGCCTGGGAAACCAGATCCAGCCGTTTGTCGATTGCCTGGGTGGACAGTTCCTTGGCTTCCTGCGTCATCTGCGAAATCGAGGTACGCAGGACGGAAAAGTCGGTAATCAGGCTGGAGAGTTCGTCCTTGAGCGTTTCGGATCGCTCGACCAGGCTGCGGCGCGTTTCCTGCTCGATCTCGTCGAGCTCGCCGCGCATCTGCACCAGGACAACGCGGCCGGCGATGCCGATAATCGTCGTCATCAGGGCGATGCCGAAACTGCCGAGAACCGCCTTGACGACGGATTCGCTGTTTTGAATCTGCATCAGCGCCGCCGAAAGGCTCGCAAGCGTGAAGATGAAGCCGAGATAGTAGAAATTGTCGCCAAGGCGGTCGAGCCGCAGGACCAGTTTCGGCATTCGCAGGGCGATCACCAGATATGCGAACATCACGCAGGCCGCCAGAATGGCCACTATCCACGATGGCAGCGCGGTGAAAATCTTGAGCGCGATGATCATCGCGAAACCGATGAAGGCGATAATGGCGAACAGGCCCTTGTCCGGCATCTGGTCGGTGTGCCAGCGGCGCCTGACAAGCTTGCGGTCGTTTGCGGCCGTCTTGCTCCTACCCTTTGCATCGCCGGGCGGATCAGCGGGTTCGTCGGATTTTCGTGCGGTCATGGCTGCGTCCTAATAGAGGTCAAACCCGGTCAGCCGACCACCGCCGGCCTCGATGAGCTTCTCCCAGAAAAGCTGGTGGCCGCGATTTTGTATCCTGCTTGCCTTGGAGCCGGGAGGGCGCAGCAGATAGAGTATCTGGACATCGGCGCCCTTCAGGTCGGGGCGCAGGACGTTCCAGCCGGCGCTGTCCCGCAAGTCTTCAAAAAGCGCATCGCGTTTGTAGTGAGAGAGGTTTTGCGAATTCTGGATCATGTCGGAAACCAAGGTCAGGCGGAGCGGGATTGCCCCTGACTTCTGCGCGCCAAACGACCACAAAGCCGCCGCGCGCAGGCTTTCCAGAATTGGCGAGGTCGGCAGTTCATTCTCGCTGGTGAGTTCGTCGACAACCGCCTTTACCGGTGTGATGAACCGATCGACATAGCGCCTGCGAATCTTTTCCGGGTTTTGATAGAGCTCGTTTGCCGCTTCGGGTTTTCCCGGTGCGCAGACCGAGAGAACCGGCTCCAGAACGGCCTTGGCGTCGCCTTCGAAGACAAAAAAATCGAACCGCTCTCCCGTTTCCGACCGGTCGGCAAGGTCATCGACGACCTGCTTGATACGCAGAGCCTGCTGGCCGGAGATCGGGTCGCTGCGATCGATCATGACGACGCGAATGGAGCGGGGACCCGTTACCGGACAGTTTGCGGCGTCCAGTTCGACGAAAGAACTTTTCAGCCAGTAGTTCGCGCCCAGCATCCCAAGGATCACGATCGCGCCGGCGACCATCATGATGATCCCGGTGGTGTTTCCATTGCCGGCTCCCCGGGGCTTGCGGGAACTACGCCTCTTGTTTCTTGCCATCGGTCAGTCTCGTGGGGTGAGGATAGCGTTCGACCAGCCCGGAATAGGTGTCGAGGACCTTGCCGGCGAGCTCGTTGAGTTCGCCAAGCATGGCGTCGATGTTCAGATCCGGTTCCGGCGCCGTGGCCTGGAGCGCCTTTGCCTCGGCGCTTTCGGAAACCCTTTGGGGAAGCGTCCACTTCTCGCCGAAGTAGCCGGGCGGCGCGGTGTTGCGGTGTGCCTTGTTGCGCTGCCTGTAGCGCGAGAGAAGCTGATTGACCGCTTCCTCCAGCCCCGTTTCATAGGCTTTGAACTTGCCGGCGATCGCCGTTCTCTGGACATGGATTTCGGCCGCCGCCTGGGGGTATTTCGGCAGTTTCGCAACGCCGGAATCGAGTTCCTCGATGCAGGTATCCTTCGCATCCTCGAGTGAATTGAAAAGCGCGTCGTGCTCGTTCGAATAGTCATCGCGGGAGGCGATGTACCGTCTGCTCGTCGCGCCGTATCCCGGATAGGGATCGTCCCCGAACAGACCTTTCAGGAATGCGAAAAGCGAAAAGACGAGACCGAGGCCGACAAGATAGTAGGAATTGATGTCCTGAAGGCGGAATGGATTGCTCCAAAGGCTCGCCACCGCCGTGCGGAAGGCTTCGCTGCCTTCCAGCTGCGCGGAGGCGTCGCGGAAATGGGCGGCAAAAGCCTGCAGGCCAAACGTCGCCGCCACATATGCCAACAGCAGGATGAGGGCGACCAGCTTCAGCAGCCAGTTGCGATGGAAAAGCCATCTTGCGGGGCCAAGGCCGGCGAGGAACGCGGCCGTGACGTTTACCAGCGAAATGCCGATCGCGGTGCCGATGCCGCCGAGCAGGCCCAGATCGGAACCCTGGGAGAAAAACACGCCGTTGAGCGCGGATTCGATCGCGGCGAGAAATACCAGCAGCCCGACGGTGAAAACCATGCCCGAGGCGTCGCGCGCCGGGCGTGCCAGGCGATGTTTCTTCCGGAAATCGTCGAGTTCCTGGCGGCGTTCCCGGAAAAGCTCGAACTTCGGACCGAGATCGGCTTCCGCCTGGCTGCTCGCCGCCCTCAGTCGCGCCAGCGTGTCCTGCGCCAGAATCCTGAGCCTTTGAAACTCCGCCCGGATCGAGAACTGCGTCAGTCGGTTGGAATAGGCACGTAACTGCGAATAGAACTCATCCGCCTGCCAGTGGTATTCGCTCAGCAGATACTGGACAATTTCCTTCTCCTTCGAATCCAGTTCGCTGGCACCCGTCTCCGGCAGTTCGTTGGATCCGTTGACCTGCGATTCGGCATCGATGTTGAGAGACCTGGCCAATCCCTTTGTATCGATCGGTCTGAGAAAACCCGGTTGCGCGCTGATCTGCTCTCCGCGATCGAGCAGCTTGCCTATGGCTTCGCTTACGCCTGGCATCGGCACAATCCGATATTGCCATGGCGCCGAAAGCGTAAAACTTTTTTGGAATCCATTACTTTCAAACTGCCTGAGAAACCCAAATCCCGATTCTTGCCGCTGTTGTTTTTCCGCCGAAGCATGGTCAGGTTACCTGCTTTGGCCGGTTGCGCAACCGGACCAGTCGTGATTCTCGCGTGTGAGAAAACAGGGGACAGCCGCGATTCCAATCCATATGCTCAGATGTTCCCCGCAACGGGGCGATGAATGGAGAGGCAATCGGGAATCTCTGTCTCGACACGCTTCGCAGCATAGATGGAATGTATCGAAAATGAAGAATATTTCATGATATCTATTTAAATTGACGATATCGCATGTTCTAACACCTGTTGTTTTGTATCATCTCAAATATCAAGAGGCGACGGAGAAAATAACTTGTTTCGAACAGCGGTGCTGGCCATCGCCTTGTTTTTTTCGGCAACCGGCAGTTCGATTTCCCAGAGCTGCGACATCGACCGCAAGGCTCTCAAGGAACTCCTGCTCGCCAGTGTCGCCCATGATCCCGGCCTGCAGGACTTCGAGATCGGCGCGTTCTCCGATGGTCGTACCGTTCGCATCCAGATCGAATACCTCGATACGGGGGTCGGGACGCAGGTCGTCGAGAATTCGTCGCCTCTCTGCATATCGGTGGACCGGCGCGATGCTGCCCGGGCCAGCATGATAATCGATGCCATGGAGGAATGTTCGGCCCGCGATGGATGCAAGCGGCTGCCGCATTATGTCGACGGGCTTTTCAGAACGCAGGAAGTCCGCGACATGGCATTTTACGAAGAAGGCGATCCGGCGCTTTCCCGGCAAATGGAAGACTGGTGCCTGGCGAAAGCCGATGCATCCGCCTGGATGGGTCGTTTCCTGCAGGTCATCAGCATCGTGCAGTTCCATGAAATCGGTCATCTTCTCCTGCATCGGAATGGCCCGGCCACCTTCGCGGGCGAGGCGGAAGCCGACGGGTTTGCGGCGGCCTTTCTCGCCTATGCGGATATCCCTTACGCATCGGGCGCCGCGGTCTTTACCGCCCAGGTCGAGGCCGGCCGGAACTATGCGCTTGGCGAAAGCCATCCGCCGGCGGAGTGCCGGGTGGAGGCCTTCGGGCTGGGATTGGCCGAATGGTATGCGCGTTATGATGCGTACCGGCTTCCGGCGGCGTTCCGCCGGACGGCACGGCGCGGTGATCTCTCGCTGCTTCAACCGTTCCTGCCCGGCAAAAAGGCCATCTGTGAAAGGTATGCGGAGGGTTTCCATCACGGCGTTGAGCGCGCCTCTGCTCTCCTGAACCCGGCAATCGACATTCGATTTCACCGGGAGGCGCTGGGCGCGCGATGCGATGCGACCGCTGACTAGAGTGCTTTGCACCGGATAGTGGATCCATTTGATGGACAGGTCCTAGCAGCGCGTTGCGAACGTTGCGGCTGGCCATCAGCTTGCTGGCGGCCTGTTGCAGGGCGGTCAAGCCGGGCCCCGACGTCAGATACAGGACCATGTCAACCAGGTTTTCCGTAGCGCCCTTCACATCCCGCAATTCAAGTCGCTCGATCATCTGGCGAAAGCCGCGGCCAAACGGCGTATCGCCCTGGGTAAGTTCGATCAGCGCCGGCCGGAAAACCTCGAGGCCCACGGTTTCCACGATAATATCCATGACGACCTGCGCGACGCTGTCGTCCGGCCGGATCTCGGCAGCGCCCTCGCCCTTGAGGCCCGCGACCAGCGAAGGCACCGGCAGTGCCACGCCGACGTCTGCGACGGTAAGGCCCAGCGCGGCGACGATCGCAGGGTCGAACGCATCGAAGACCTCTTCAGGTTTCAACGCCGCCAGCGAACCGAACAACCGGCGGCGTGCATCGGCTTCCTCGTTGACGAATTTCTCGACGAAATCGGGCGTTGGTGCCAACCTGGCCGCCGGCGCGAAAACCTCCGGCAGGGCAGCCCGAAATTCGGCGATTGCGGTTTCCGCCGCCGATTTCGGAGTTTGAGAGAATAGTTCGGTGGCCGATACAGAAAAAACGGCCATGCCGGCCAGAATGCTTCGTCTATTCAATGCAGATTTCCTCCAAAATATAAATCCAATGGATATATTTTTGAAGAAAGACTGAGCTGATTTCAATATGTGTGGAGTGAATAAATATTGGCTGATCGTCAGCAGCCTGATCCAGGCTCGATGCGTGAAAACCTGCCGGCAGGCAAAGCATGCCGCGTGGTTCCCGTCGCGATGTCTCTCACTGTCCCGCAGGGGCCGGTTTGGTGGAGGGGCTGGCTGGGGATCCTGGATTCGAACCAGGACTGACGGAGTCAGAGTCCGCTGTTCTACCGTTAAACTAATCCCCAATCGGGCGCATTCTGGCGCAAGCGGTATCTTGCGGCAAAACCGGCTTTGGCCGGAAAGGTGCCCATGGAACCGGTTGCCGGGCAAGGCCTGTCGGCGAACCGGCGCGTTCATACGCCCGGGCAGGCCCGATTGCAAGCGGTAAGCGGGTAAAAGTCGGCGATCGCCAGGCCGGTGCCCCGCCGCCACAATAGCTGTTTGCGAATTCGGCCGGGAGTGCTAGCCTGCGGCCAACACGTAACAAGGGGCGCCGGCATATTCGAGGCGCCGAAAGGCAATACCTTGAGCAAATCTCCCGGCCGCAAGCGGCACAGGGGGAGAAAGCGGAACCGCAAGAATGCCGGTCAGACAGCGGAGCAGCGGCCCGCAACCGGCAAGCAGGGCGAAACGGAAACGCGGCATGGCAGCCATCAGGGTCACGGCAGCAGGGAAACGGCGGACGGCGCGCGCGCGCGGCCGGTTGTCCCTGTCGGTGGCGGCGGAGAAGCTGCGCAGGCGTTGAACCAGGAGCGGAGCGGAAGGCTTTCTTCCCGAGGCGATAGCCATCACGAGAGACCGGCGCCCGGCGCCGGGCGATCCGGTTTGCCGGCAAGGCAGGGCGGCGGTGCCGCCCGGCCGGGCGGTGATCGTGCGGCGGGGCAGTCGCGTCCCGCCACGGATGCGGCTTCGTCCGAACCGCGCAATCGCGGCCGCAAACGCAAGAGCGGCCATCGCGGCGCGACGCCGGGCGGTGTGGCGCCGGGCGAGACGTCGATCCGTGGATTGCGCAGCCCGGTGGGCACGGTGCCCGATGTCGTCTATGTGGCGCCGGAAGCGGCTGCCGCGCCGCCTTCGGGCGGCGGAGAAGCGGTGCGCGCGGCGCGGGTGGATGGCGACCGCGACGGCCGCAGGGGCGGTGGCAGGAACGGCCAGAGGCGCGGCGGCGATGCCGCAGCCCGGGCAGACGGTGCGCGGCCGGAGCGCGGCCGGCTCTATGCCGCACTCGATCTCGGCACCAATAATTGCCGCCTGCTGATCGCCATGCCGCAGCAGAAGGGGCGGTTCCGGGTGGTCGACGGCTTTTCACGGATCGTTCGGCTGGGCGAGGGCATGTCGGCCTCCGGCCGGTTGTCCGATGCCGCGATGGAGCGGGCGCTGGAGGCGCTCAAGATCTGTGCCGACAAGCTGGTCGGGCACAACATCACCCGCCACCGGCTGATCGCCACGGAAGCCTGCCGGCAGGCGGAAAACGGCGAAGCCTTTCTCGACCGGGTGCGCGGCATGACGGGCATGAAGCTCGAAATCATCAACCGCGAGACGGAGGCCTATCTTGCCGCGGAAGGCTGTGGCGCGCTGATCGACCGCAAGGCGGATGCGGCCGTGCTGTTCGATATCGGAGGCGGCTCGTCGGAGCTCATTCTGGTGCGGCGCGGCTCGCACAAGGCGCCGATATCCGATCAGGTGGCCGCCTGGACCTCGTTGCCGATCGGCGTGGTGACGCTTGCCGAACGCTTCGGCGGGCGGGATGTCGATCCGGCGCGGTTCGAGGCGATGGTCGGCTATGTGCGCGAACGGATCGAGCAATTTTCCGAGCGCGAGGCACTGGGACGGATCTGGCAGCGGGGGCGGGTGCACCTGCTCGGGACGTCGGGAACGGTCACCACGCTTGCCGGTATCCATCTCGGCCTCAAACGCTATGAAAGACGGCTGGTGGACGGGCTGTGGATGCGCTCGACCGAGATCGACACCACCTTGCAGCAGCTTCTCGGCATGGATTTTCATGGCCGCGCGGCAAGCCCATGCATCGGCCATGAGCGCGCCGACCTGGTCATGCCGGGCTGTGCGATCCTGGAGGCGATCCGCCGGACCTGGCCCTGCGAGCGGCTGCGGGTCGCCGATCGCGGGCTGAGAGAAGGCGTGCTGACCCAGCTGATGGCGGCGGACAATGCCTGGCTGCCGGCAAAACCGGGACGATGGAGAAGGAATTATCGCCGATGAGCAAGCGGAAGGGCGGCGGAGGCGGGCCGAAGGCCGGCCCCCCGAAGGCAGGTCCAAGGGGGCGCAGCGGCAGGAGCAGCGTGCAGAGCCGATCGCTCACCGAGCGGGTGAAGACCGCGCGCGGGCGCAGGCTTTCCTCCACGCTGTGGTTGCAGCGCCAGTTGAACGATCCTTATGTCAAGCAGGCCAAGGCCGAAGGCTATGCTTCGCGGGCCGCCTACAAGCTGAAGGAGATGGATGACCGCTACGGCATTCTGGCGCAGGGAAACCGCGTGGTCGATCTCGGCGCGGCACCGGGGGGCTGGACCCAGGTCAGCGTCGAGCGGACCGGTTCGACGCCGGAGGACATCCGCGTCGTCGGGATCGACTACCTCAAGATGATCGAGATTCCGGGTGCGGTGATCCTCGAAAAGGATTTCCTCGACGAGGACGCTCCCGAGCAACTGATCGCGGCGCTTGGCGGCGAGGCGCCCGACGTGGTGTTGTCCGACATGGCGGCGCCGACCACCGGGCATCGCAGGACGGATCATCTGCGCACCATGCATCTCGTTGAGGTCGCGCTGGATTTCGCGATGTCGGTGCTCAAACCGGGGGGGCATTTCCTGTGCAAGACGTTTCAGGGCGGCACCGAGGCGGCGCTGCTCGACACCATGAAGCATCATTTTCGCAGCGTGCATCACGTCAAGCCGCCGGCATCGCGTTCGGGCTCGGTGGAACTCTATCTGCTGGCGCTGGAATTTCGCAGCGACGGCGCGGCGAGGCGATGAGACCTGCGGGCCTGCGGGGCGGGAAACGGCGGGTTTACCCGTCGCTAACCATGATGCCTGTTTTTGCGCGCATCGGCCTGGTTTGGGCTCGATTGCGGTTTGTCGAAAGGGTCGCATTTACCATTGTTAACTAGCATCACCCTGCGATGCATAGGGTGATCGAATGAGCAAAATGAGCGATTTTCCGGGTGTTCGGCAGGCTCCCGGCCAGGAAAGCCTTTCCGGTGCCATCCGCCGGCCCGTCGATCCGCGGACCTTTCTGATCGCAGCCGGATTGCCGGCCATGGCGGCGGGCGCGGCGGCGCTGTTCGGCGATGCCTATTTCGGGCCGACCAATTCGCGCATTCTTGCCGGTGGATTGATGCTTTCGGCGGCGGTCACCGCATTGACCCCGTTTGTCGCCAATCTGCTGCACCGCGGCAAGCAGGACGTGTTCGACGAGACCACAGGGTTTGACGCTCCGGCCGGCGGGCTGCTGGAGAGCCTGCGCGCCGAAGCGGAAGCCAAGGGGCGGGACGGCGCCGACAAGATCGTCACGCTTTCCTACACCGACAAGGCAACGGGGCTCGGCAACAAGGCGCGCTTCGTAGAGAAATTCAACAATCTGGTGCAGGCCTATACTCTCGCCCGCGAGGAAGACCGCAAGCCGTTCGCGGTCGGGATCATGAACCTCGACGGCATGAAGCCGATCAACGACCTGTTCGGCTTTTCCGGCGGGGATGCGCTGATCGCGCAATGCGCAAGCCGCCTGCGTGCCGCGCTCGAGGAATACGGTTTCGTCTACCGTCATGACGGCGACGAGTTCGCGATCATCCTGCCGGAGGTTTCGACCAAGGAAGAGATTGAGCGGATCGGAAAGCTGCTGCAGGAGATCATCGCCGCACCGTTCGACATCGACGGATCGACGGCGCGCCTGTCGGGCTCGATGGGATTTGCCATCTATCCCGATGCGGGCGAGACCATGGAACGCATCAGCGCCGCCTTCGGCACCGCGCTCTATCATTCCAAGCGCAAGGGCCGCAGCCGGCTGACCGTCTATTCCAGCGAAATCGAAAGGACGGTGCGCGAGAACGCCATCCTCGAACAGGCGCTGCGCCGGGCGATTTCGGAAAACATGATCACCCCCCACTTCCAGCCGATCATTTCGCTCCAGGACGGATCGCTGCTCGGTTTCGAGGCGCTGGCGCGCTGGATCGATCCCGAGCACGGTTTCGTTTCGCCGGGCCGCTTCGTTCCGCTGGCCGAAGAGCGCGGCATCATCACCCCGCTGACCGAGGCGCTGCTGCTGCAGGCTGCCCGGGCGGCGGCGGACTGGCCGGACGACCTCTTCCTGTCGTTCAACCTTTCCAGCGCGCAACTGGTGGACCCGACCACGGCGAGTGCCATTCTGGAAACCATCCGCCGCGCCGGCCTGCCGCCGCGCCGCCTCGAAATCGAGGTTACCGAGACGGCGATCATGAGCGATCCCGAGACGGCGGCGCGAATTCTGGCCGAACTGCATGAAGCCGGTGTGCGCATCTCGATGGACGATTTCGGCACCGGGCAGTCGAGCCTTGGACGCCTGCGCGAACTCCAGCTCGACAAGGTGAAGATCGACCGCGCCTTTATCAGCGCGCTTGCCGAGGACCGCCCGGCGCAGCACATCGTGCGGGCCATTCTGGAAATGTGCGCCGGTCTTGACCTGACGGTCGTTGCCGAAGGGATCGAGGAGGTCAATCAGGCTGAAAGCCTGAAGCGCTTCGGATGCCATGCCGGGCAGGGCTATCTGTTCGGCAAGCCGCAGGATGCGGTGCGCACCATGGGCTATATCCGCGAGTTCCGGCGGATTGCCAAATCGGATCGCGAAGCCAAGGTCGCCTGACCGGCCATCGCGTCTTCACAAATTGTGGAGTTCTGCCCGCGCGCGCTTGCAGCTTGCGGCCCCTCGCGGCATTGAAACCGTTGCGAAGGGGAACGGTTTGATGGCCAAACTCTACTTTCATTACGCGACGATGAATGCCGGCAAGTCGACCATGCTGCTGCAGGCTTCCTACAATTACCGCGAGCGGGGCATGAACACGCTGCTCTATACGGCGCGTTTCGACGACCGGGCGGGGGCGGGAAGGATCGGATCGCGGATCGGGCTCGATGCTCAAGCGCGGACGTTTGCCGCCGAAACCGACCTCTTTGAGGAAATCGGCGAACATCAGGCGCATGAGATCACCCATTGCGTCTTTGTCGACGAAGCGCAGTTCCTGACGCCCGGCCAGGTCTGGCAATTGGCGCGGGTCGCCGACCGGCTCTCCATCCCGGTGATGTGCTACGGGCTCAGGACCGATTTTCAGGGCAATCTGTTTCCCGGATCGCAGGCGCTGCTGGCGATTGCCGACGATCTGCGCGAGGTGCGCACCATCTGTCGCTGCGGCCGCAAGGCCTCGATGGTGGTGCGGCTTGGGCCTGACGGGAAGGTGGCGAAGGAGGGGGCGCAGGTGGAGATCGGCGGCAACGATCGCTATGTCTCGCTCTGCCGGCGCCACTGGGATGAGGAAACGGGCCATTGGCCCGCCGAGGATATGGTCGGCTTCAAGGGCGCCGGCTTCGAGCCGCGATAGCGCCCGGCCGAAATCCGCCGGGCGCTCGCCGTGTTCCGTTACTGCACCAGCACGGCGTTCGCGCAGCGAAGCCCGGAAACGCTGACATCGGCCTCGCCGAGGCGCACGCCGACCAGCGTCAGGATGGTGTTGATCGCCTGATCGAGCTGGCTGGCGACGGGAGCGATGGCGGCTGCCAGCGCGGCCTGTGCCGCCGCCGGGGTGGACAGGCTCAGCAGCGGCCCCTCGATCCTGATTTCGAGGCTGTTCAACAGGCTTTTCGTCAGCGACTGGGTCGGATCGGTCGTCGAGATCGACTTGACCCGGTTCTTTTCGATATCGTGTGCGCTGAAGCTGATATCGGTCGCTTCGAGGTTCGTCACTTCGGCAACCGCCTTGGCCTTGACCCGCGCAAGGAGGGTCTGGATCAGCACGGCGTCTCCCGAGACCGGCGATCTGTCGAACTTCGCCAGGACGTCCGGATCGACCGAACCGATCTCGGCCCGGGCAATGCCGGGGCGCACCGCGAGCACCACGCGATTGGCCTTGGAGCCTGCCGGCGAGCAACGGATCTCATCGAGGGTCGCCTGCCCGCGCGCCACCTCGACATAGATCGGCAGTCTGATCTGAAGGCTTGAGAGCAGGCCGCTCCCGCCGATGCGGGCATCGATCAGCAATCGCGTCTGGGCGGTGGTGACGGTAGTGCCCTCCTCCCCGATCCTCAGCCAGGGCGATCCCTGGGCCGGTTCACCGATGGCAAGATAGAGATCGAAGCCGCCGACCCCTGGAATTTCGGCGCCGAGATCGAGATGCACCTGCTGCGAGCCGTTGGCGAGCGAGGCGGCGGCGGTGAGTATGGACCAGGCGTTTACGTTCGCGATCATTCCGCTGCCGCCCTCTCCGACCCGGTATCGCCCGAGATAGCCGAGCTGAACGAGATCGCCGATGCGAATCATGCGGTCGCGCGCGCCGGCAGACGCGGCGATGGCGGAAAGCAGCGTGTCGACCTTGGAGGAGTGTCCGCTCTGCTTCAGCGCCTTGGCGAGGACTGCCAGCGATACGTCGGTATCGAGAAGCTCGTCATAGGTGAGGGCGGTCAGCCGCGCTTCGGTGGCAAGCGTGTCGAGCATGGGAAAGAGAGCCACTTCCGCATCCAGCAGGGCGCGGTAGTCCATGACCGCGAAGCTGACATTGGTGCCGAACAGGTTGTTCAAAAGCGCGTTGGCGATGCCGCCATCGAGCGAAGCGAGGCGGGATCCGATCCAGAAGGCGGCCGATTCCATGTTCTGCGCGGTGCCGTTGACCTCCATCGACACCGAATCCAGGAACATGTTTCCGAAATAGAGCGCTCCGGGCTTGCGAATCGTGACCCGGATGGCGTTGACCGGCGCCTTGCCCGGCGAGAAACGGTTTTCCGGTACGATCGCGGGGTCGGCAACGTAGAGGCCGCCTTCCAGCAGGACCTCGGTATTGCTGCTCAATCCGGGGGGGTCGTCGGTATCCTCATCGGCGTCATCGCGCAGATCGACGCTGCGGATTTCGAAGTCGCTGACATTGTTGTCATTGAGGAAGCGCCTGACGTTCTTCTCGGCATTCGCGACATCGGAAACCGCGACGATCGCCGCCAGGTCCGCCAGCGATTGGGCTTCCCGCCGTTCCAGATACAGCGCGCCCGTATCGACGCCCAGCGCCAGGAGCGCAATCGCCACCGGCATGTAGATCGCCATCATGATCGCGACATTGGCGCGGTCGTTGCCGAGGAAGGATCCCAGCCGGTTTTTCCGGTCGCCTGTCTTCAGAGCCATGTCAGATGCCTCCCAGGCGGATGGTGGAGGAGCGCGCAATGATCTTGTCCGGCAGGGGAATGGGCGGGTACATTTCCCAGATCGGCAGATTTACCGCGTCATAGGTCAGCGAGACGGTGAACTGATTGGGATCACTCGCGCTGGCGGCGGTCTCGATCGACAGATGCTTTGCGTCGAGCAGCGCATAGTCGCCCGAATTCGCTTCGAGGAAGGCGCGTGCCAGGCTGGCGCGCTCCGCCGTGCTGAGACCGGCAACGCTTGCCCGGGCGGCGTCGGCGGCAAGCTGCTGCACGGAATGGGCAGCCCCGAAATAGATGCCATAGGCGATCATGCCGAACATCATCAGCAGGAACAGCGGTGCGATGATCGCAAATTCGACGGCCGAGGCGCCGGAACGGTCGAGCCAAAGGACTGCGGCCCCGGACGGGGCCGGGCGGGGCGGGGCAGGACGGAACATGAATATCTCCTGGACGGTGTTGCAGCCTTTGTGGCCAGGAGTTTGATCCGTGTCAGCGAAGAAGCGTTGAAGAAGAGACTGGTGACGGGCTATGGCGAACACCAGATAATAATCGCTGTGATATTGGTTGAGTTTCTGGTATCTCTATCTTAACCTTAAAATATTCTTATTTATATGGGGTATTTATTTATTTTCCATTACTATTTTATGATTTGATTGCGAATTGCCTTGGCGACCGTCTCGGTCCGCGTGCGGGCATTGAGCAGCGCGGAGGCGTTGCGCAAATGAAACCCGACCGTGTTCTGCGACAGCTTCATTTTTTTTGCGATTTCCTTCAGCGAACTGCCATTGGAGAGGAGGGTCAGGATTTCGATCTGACGCTTCGAGAGGTCGACCTTAGGTTGTATCCTGCCACTGGACAGCCGGTTGAGTGCCACATGGGCGTGCAAGGCGATGAAGGTGAGCTGCATGGTTTCGGCCAGCCCGGGTTCCTCGCGATCGCCTGAAAAAACCAGATTGCCGTCGAACTCGTCGTCCGCCCGTCCGATCATCGGCAGGACGAACATCATGGCGTGGCCGTGCTCGCGATGACACTCCGCCAGAACCCTGTTTTCAGGGGTTATCTCGGTTTCGGGCGACAGCAGGATGAAGGGCAGGGTGGACGTTCTGAGCTGCCGGGCGAAATCGTGCGTGTATAGCGGTTCATGATGCATCAGTGCTTCGACCAGTTCCGGACGCCAATTCGTCACGAAAATGCAGTCCTTCAGCGTGGTATGTTCGCTCGGGCGTTCGGCTGCGACGAACCACTTGAAGTTGTATTTTGTGGCGATTTCCTTCAGGCACTGGAAGAGGTCGTAGCCGGTATGCGCGCCATGGAGCGCATGGACGAAATAATTCATCTGCTCCAATGGTATTTCGCTCTCAACCGTATGGATGCTCAAACCTGTTCCATCCTGTATAGTGACGCCTTGTCGAATTTTACGCGATTATCTTTGGATATGCGCCGCAAACACCGTGCGTATGTATGATACGCCTTTTGTCAAACTAGAACAAATTCAAAAACCGGCTCGAATCTATGCCAGCATTCTGATTAACATTCTGATGCAAAAAACAAAAATGTGAATGTTGATTTTCCCTTGAATACGTGGGCGGGCACACGGATGACACTTGCAGACCATCCGCGTCCGGCACACGCCAGGTATATGCCCGGGGAGGGGCAGCGCCCGGTTGCCACCCCTGCCGGGCGGGGATAGGGTCGCCTGCCAGTTTTACGGGAAAAACCATCATGTCGCACGATCCTGCCGGTGACGATCAGCACGGCCACCACGATCACTCCCATCTTGAGGGAATGGAACTCAAGGTTCGAACGCTGGAAAGCCTGCTGGTCGAAAAGGGCTATGTGGATCCCGGGGCGCTCGACGAGATCGTCGAAACCTATGAAACCCGCGTCGGGCCACGCAACGGCGCGCGGGTCGTCGCCAGGGCGTGGCGCGATCCCGCCTATCTCGAACGGCTGCGGCAGGATGCGACTTCGGCCATCGCCGAACTCGGCTTTACCGGTCGGCAGGGCGAGCACATGCGGGTCGTCGAGAACACGCCGGAAATCCATAACATGGTCGTCTGCACGCTGTGCTCCTGCTATCCCTGGTCGGTGCTCGGCCTGCCGCCGGTCTGGTACAAATCGGCACCCTACCGGTCGCGCGCGGTGAGCGAGCCCGAGGCGGTTCTGGCGGAATTCGGCGTCACCCTGCCGGAAGGCAAGACCATCCGCGTGTGGGATTCGACGGCGGAGATGCGCTATCTCGTCCTTCCCGAGCGTCCCGCCGGCACCGAGGGGTGGAGCGAGGAACGGCTTGCCGATCTCGTTACCCGCGACAGCATGATCGGTACCGGCCTTGCGCGCGCTGCGGGAGAAGTGTCGTGAACGGTCCGCACGACATGGGCGGCATGCGGTGCTACGGCCCCGTCGTGGCGGAACGGGACGAGCCGCTGTTTCACGGCGCATGGGAAAAGCGGGCGCTGGCGCTGACGGTCGCCATGGGGGCTGCGGGCATGTGGACCCTCGACCGTATGCGCTTTGCGCGCGAAAGCCTGCCGCCGGTGCAATATCTCTCCTCGACCTATTATGAGATATGGCTCGCCGCTCTCGAAACCATGCTGGTCGAGAAAGGCCTGCTCGCCGCCGCCGAGCTCGACAGCGGACAGGCATCAAGTCCCCCGGTCGCGCTCAACCGGCCGGTGGCCGACCGGCAGGGCATGGCCGCGATCCTGGCCAGGGGCGGGCCGGTCGAGCGGGAAGCGTCGCGGCAGCCCGCCTTTGCGTCCGGCGACAGGGTCGTCACGAGCGATACCCATCCGGCCGGGCATACCCGCCTGCCGCGCTATGCCCGCGGCAAGCCCGGCATCATCGCCGCCGTTCAGGGCTGCCATGTCTTTCCCGACAGCAATGCGGCGGGACAGGGCGAAAATCCGCAATGGCTCTATTCGGTTGCCTTCCGGGCTGCCGATCTGTTCGGCGCGGGAATCCATGAGGTTTTCCTCGACTGTTTCGAACCCTATCTTTCCAGCGAGGGGACATGACGGCAATCGAGGCCCTGCGGGCGGTGCCTTCCATTCCACGCCGGGACGATGCGCCGATCTTTGCCGAGCCGTGGGAGGCGCGCGCCTTCGCGCTTGCCGTTCACCTCAACGAACGGGGCTTGTTTTCCTGGGCCGAATGGGCCGGGCGTTTCGGCGCCAATCTGCGCGCCAACACCGAGGCGGGCGAGTGCCTTACCTATTACGAGGTCTGGTGGCAGACGCTGGAGGAATTCGGCGAGGAAAAATCGCTCGCCAGCAGCACCGAACGGGCGCGACGGGCCGCCGAATGGCGGGAAGCCGCCGCCCGCACGCCGCATGGCCAGCCGATCGAACTGCGGCGATCGGGCAGCGCCGGCTGATGCGCCGACGGTCGGGTGCGTTTTTGCACGCGACGGACAGCTTCGCCGCAATCCCCGCTTCAAATGGCTGAAAGCCGTGACTATATTGCGGGCGAGGGCATTCAATTCGCGGCGGCCTCTCACAGGACTTGCCGCCCTTTTCGGGAGACAATCATAGATGGCCAGCTTGCAGCAATTCGATGCGGAGATCGAAAAAACCCGCCAGACCGTCGAGGAGATGAAGTCGAAGCTCGAGCAGTCGGGCATCGTGCTGGAAAAACTCGCCAAGGCGGAGACCATCGGCCAGGTCGATTTCGATATCGAGAATGCCCGCATCGAGGATGTTCTGCGTCAACAAACGGTGATGGAGGGCAATATCGCCGATCTGATCATCGGGCTCGAGGACGCCACCAATGTCTTCGGCGCCGAGTTCGAAAGCATGAAGAGCTATACGGGCTGGGAGAAGTTCATCGGCATCTTCTCCAAGCAGCGCATGCAGCGGATGCGTTCGGAGCGGGTGCGCAACATGTCGCTGGCCGGCAATCTGTCGGAACTGCTGTCGAAATCCGACAAGATCATCGGCATTCTGAAAGCCCAGAAGGGGGCGCTCGAAAGCCGTTACCAGAGTTCGGAAACCTCGCTGAAACAGGTGCTTGAGCGACGCCGGGCGACGATGGAGACGCTGGAGGGCGTTCAGGCGCGGATCGAGGAACTCAACCCGATGCTGCTCGATCTGGAAAACCGGATTTCGGCCTCGACCAACCAGAAGGAGCGCACCAAGCTCGAAGGCGAGCGCTCGGAGCTCGCGACCGAATACAATCAGGCCCAGGCGAAGGAGCAGGAATTGCTGGCCGAGAGCCAGACGCTGGAGCGCTATACCTCGATGTTCCAGACCTTCGTCGATTCGCTCAACAACCAGATCGCGGCGCAACAGACGCTGATCAACAAGCTCGAAATCGACACCGAGCAGCGCGTCGTGCTCTACAAGGCGCTGGAGGATTCGCTCAAGACCGCCGCTCAGCAGGACGTCGCCCACAAGATCAACACGCTGGGCAACAAGGTCGACACGGCGGCGGAGGAAACCATGGCGGGGATCGGCGCCGCCGCGCAGTCGCATATCGGCGACCTGCTGGAAATGCATGAGAAGAACATGCTTTCCACCAAGGACATCCAGCGCCGCAAGAAGCTCGCCGATGACGCCTTTGCCCGGCGCTTCGAGGACGTGATGAAGAAGCACAATTCGGGCCAATATCTGCAGGGCTGAATGTACGTGAGGCGGAGCTTGTTTTCCTTGGCCTCCCGTAGGCGGGTACATTCGATAGTTCGGGAAGCGGTGGGTGCAGATTTATTGAGCGCCAACCTGGTGATATTGCGTGCGGGGAATTCCTTACCCCCACCCGCTCTGCTTCAGCCTTTGGCTTCGCAGTCGCGTAGCAGAGCGTGCGGGGGTAACAGGCAATCTGGAGCGCTGATCGGGTGATGGCAGTAAAATCCAAATCGGCTGATGCCAATCCGGTGCGCAAGTATTTCGACGCGGTCGATGCGGCGCTTGACGGGCTCGACACCTATCTGAGCGAGGAGACCTCGCCGCTCTATCAGCACGATCTGGTCGGCGCGACGGTGGCCGAGTATCTGGCGCGGCTGCGCGGCTCCTTCGATAGCTGGCAGCACCGGCTCGCCTTTGCCGACAAATTCCGCGTGTCGCAGTCGGAATCCGGTTTCCCGGCGTTTCAGAACGTGCTCGATCTCGAAATCGACCGGCGCGAGGCGAAACAGCGGCTTGCCGCCATGCAGGACGAGGAAACGCTGCGCAAGGAGATGGTCGACTTCATCCTGACCAAGAAGGCGATGCCAGAACCGCTGCTCAGGACGATGGCGGAGCGGCGCTATCTTGAAAGCGTGCGCGACCGGCAGCATTTCTCGCCGCTGGTCCTGCCGCGCACGATCCGCGTTTCGGTCAACCAGAAGACAAGGCGGCCCTATTACATCGTCCATTGGGGCTATTATGACGGCTCGGCCAACCTGCCGCTGGTCTATATGGTGGCGCTGGAGGATTCCTCCGAAGACATGGTGAAGACGCTGGTCTCCGGCGACGGCAAGCTCAAGAAGGATGTCGAGGTGCCGCTGCCGGTCGAGGGCCTGCTCAACCCCGAGCTTGCCAACCGGTTCGATGCGTTCTGCGAGAAGAACTCGTCCTATTCGCTGACGCTTTCGACGATCGCCTCCAGCCTCGACAAGGATTTCGACAATCTGCATCCCAAGCAGGTGCGCCGTTTCGTGCTCGGGCCGTTCTACCATGCCGACATTACCAGCCATGGCGAGCGGGTCGAGAAGATCCTGCAAAAGGTGCACCGCGCGGACAATCAGTGGCTTTTGACCTGGACGATCCAGGAAATCTATTCAGCCCATGAGAAGCCGGCGAAATGGGGGCTTTGGGGCGGCGACCCGGCGCGCGAGGAATTCTTCATCAATACCGACGATCTCGACTGCGCGCGCATGGGGGTCTCGGCGTTCGAGAACCATGCGCTGGTGCCGCATGAAGCCTATCAGGCGGTGTTCGCCTCGGGCGAGCGGGAAACGCTGTTCGAGGATTACAAGACCCATGTCATTTCCGGTGGGCAGGTGCTCAGGAACTTCTAGGAGTAGATGATGGATGCAGCCCTGACGACCCTTCGCGAAGAGGACATTCAAAAGCACCTGCCGGTGGCCCAGTCGCTCGTCACCAAGACGACGGTGATCGAGGCGGCGAAGTCGAAATCGAATACCGAGATCGCCGGGACCAGGCGGCGCTTCGTGCAGACGGTTTCGACGGCGGGGGCGAAATCATCGCGCTCGGTGGAACTGGCCTCAACCCTTGCGGCAATCACGCCCGACGACAGCATGCTGTCGGTCGCCCAGCACAACGTGCTCTACAAGAGCCGGCGCGCCATTGCCGTGGCGCTGGCGGTTGCCGATCTCTATGCCAGGCAGTCGGGCATGGACGCGCTGCGCGACAAGAATGCCTCGGCCACCTTGCAGGGCGAGGAGGCGGACCGTTTCCGCATGATGATGGAGGCCTCGGCCTATATCGCGGCGTTCACGGCTGCCGCCTACATCAAGCAGCTGGTCGAAGCCCAGGGCGAGCCGGTAACCGACGTCACCCCGCCGGGCTTCGATTTCTCGACGCCGCAGGACGCGCTCAAGGGTTTCGTCGCCTGTCTCGAAGCGGCGGCGGATTCCTCGATAGACGACAGCGTGCTGCCAATGCGCATCCGCGAGGCGGCGGAAAGCTGCCTTGAGGACCTGCTGTCGCGCAGGGCGCGCTTCTCCGGCCTCGGCCCGTTCGAGAACACCCATCTCAAGCTCGATGGCGACGGGTTTGAATTGAACGGTTTCGACGATGTGCCGGGGGCGAAGTCGAAGCCGCTCGTCATGACCTTCAAGAAGCCGAACGAGATCATCGGCAACCACATCGCCAAATATCAGGCGATGAAGCTCGCCAAGATGCTGATGGCCTATGATTTCGACCGGCAGCTCAATCCGTTCGTCGAACTGGGCGGCTTTCTGTTCACCTTTATCGGCGACGGCGCGCCGGGCACCGGCAAGACGATCCTGATCCAGATGATCGCCGGCATGATCAACGATTACTGCCAGATTGCCGGCTATCCGTTCCATTACGAGAATTTCGGCGTCGATCAGATATCGTCCTACCAGGGCAAGTCAGGTCAGAGCTGCCGTCAGTTCGTCGACAACGTGCTGAGCCCGCGTTCCATCGGCTTCGGTA
>JAGRLT010000058.1 GCA_020441665.1 Nitratireductor sp. | reverse complement strand
TCGAACCCTGATGCAGGGCGAACCAGTCGACATCGGCAATCGTCATGCCGGCCTTTTCAAGACAGCGGTTGATCGACAGCGGCACTTCGCTGTTGACGAAGTTGAATACCGGCCGCCCCTTCATGTGAAGCCGCACATCGTCCTTCGCCCGCGGTATCGGTTCCCCTTCACCGTCGAGCAAGGGCCGGGCCGCGCCGCCGGCGGGAACGATGATCGCATCGCCCTTTTCCCCATCCGTGCCGAAATCCGTCGCCAGGATCTCGCAGCGGCTTTCGCCCGCCGTGATCCAGGTCACAGCCGCCGCGTCGCCGAAGACGCAATTGGTGTCCTTGTCATGGGGCTCGATAATGCGTGAATAGGGGTCGCAGGTCACCAGCAGCGCCTCGCCGCCGCCGGTCGCCTTCAGGAAGCTCCGCGTCACCACCGCCCCATAGACATAGCCCGAACAGCCGAGCGCAAGATCGAAACTCGCCGTGGATGTGGGCAGGCCCAGCCTGTCGACCAGCGCCGCCGAGTTCTGCGGCAGGCGATGGTCGGGCGTCTGGGTGACGTTGACCACCAGCGAGATCTTTTCCTTGAGCCCCGGATGGGCCGCAAACAGATTTTCGCAGGCCTGCTGCGACAGGCCGACGCCCGTCTCCCCCTCGCCCAGCACGTAGCGGGTCTTCAGCCCGACCTTGTTTTCGATGAATTGCTGATCGGCGCCCGTCCACCGCGCGATGTCGGCGGCGGTGTGTTTGACCGAGGGAACCGCATGGGCGAAGGCTTCAAAAGGCATGAATGCAAGCAACCGGCAACTGGCAATACCATGAACCGATTACGCCATGGGCGCGAACACGGCAAGGGGCAGGCCGGACGGTCCGGCTATTCGCCATGCACGGTTTCCAGCAGCTTCCCGCGGATGATTTCGTTGCCGGCGACGATGCTGCCCTTTGTGAGCATGTCCTGGCCGCCATCCATGTCGCTGACGAAACCGCCCGCCTCGCGAACCATCAGGATGCCCGCCGCCAGATCCCAGGCGCCGAGCGCCTCTTCCCAGAACCCGTCGAAGCGCCCCGCCGCCACCCAGCACAGGTCGATGGCCGCCGCGCCGTAGCGCCGCACTCCGGCGGAGTTCCGCATGACGCGGCGCTGCTGTTCGAGGAAGTCGGCATGGGCCGGCCGGCCAAGATGGGGAATACCGGTGCAGAACACGCAATCCGTCATTCTCTTTCTGGCGGCAACCCGGATGCGCCGGTCGTTGAGGAACGCGCCGCGCCCCTTTTCGGCGGTGAACAATTCGTCCATGGCCGGGTTGTAGACAAGGGCCGCGACGATCTCGCCCTCGCGCTCCAGGGCGATGGAAATGCCAAAGACCGGAATGCCGTGCAGAAAATTGGTCGTGCCGTCGAGCGGGTCGACGATCCAGCGGTTCTGCGGATCCTTGCCCTTCACCTCGCCGCGCTCCTCCATCAGGAAGCCGGTGTCGGGCCTGGCCTTCGAAAGCTCCTCAAAGATGATCTTTTCCGACATCAGGTCGGCGGCGGTAACGAAATCGCCCGGTCCCTTGACCGAGACCTGAAGGTTCTGCACCTCGCCGAAATCGCGCGCCAGCCGGCGGCCCGCCTTGTGGGCGGCGGTAACCATCACATTGAGAAGGGCTGAACGGGCCATGATATGCTTTCGGCGGGGTTGGAGAACGGGCCGTCAGTCGGCGCGGCGCAG
>JAGRLT010000057.1 GCA_020441665.1 Nitratireductor sp. | reverse complement strand
CCTTCGAGCTCCACCTCGATCTCACCCTCGCCCACGATGGGGTCTTTATACTGGGAGATCTGATAGCCCTGCGGCAGATCGGGGTAGAAATAGTTCTTGCGGTCGAAGACCGAGCGGTTGTTGATCTTCGCCTTCAGTCCCAGCCCGGTGCGGACCGCCTGCGCCACGCACTCCTTGTTGATGACGGGCAGCATGCCGGGCATGGCGGCATCGACCAGCGAGACATTCTCGTTGGGCTCGGCGCCGAACTGCGTCGAGGCACCGGAAAACAGCTTGGCGTTGGAGGTCACCTGGGCATGGACCTCGAGGCCGATAATGACCTCCCAGTCGCCGGTGGCACCGGGGATCAGGCGTTTGGGATCGGGCGTGCGGGTATCGATGATGGACATGGAAGACAGTTGCCGGGATTGGGAATTGACGCCCGTAATGGCGGCAACGGCCGTGGCGGTCAAGCCCTCTTCGGCAGCCTTCTACGCGGCCCTTCTCTTTCTGCCGAGCCGGGGATGCAGCAGCCCCGCGACCGCCCAGCAGGCGATGAGGCCGACGCTGCAGGCGGCGAAGACGGCGGCAACGGGGCCGAAGACCAGAATGATGCGGGCGCTTGCCGGGGTCAGAACGGCCGAGACGTCCCGGAAGGTCGAATAGACCGCCGCCATTTCGGTGCGTTCCGACGGTTTGACCGACATCAGGAACGGCAGGCCGCCGGCGATGTCGAGCAGCACCAGAAACAGGGTGCCGAAGAACAGGCAGGCGGCGGCGAGATAGGCGCTGCCGCTGATCTGTGCCACGGCGAGGGCGGCGGCGAGAAGGAACATCAGGCCGGCGCCGCCGAAACCGATGCGAATGGAGAGCCGCACGCTGCGCGACACCAGAAAGCGCAGCATGAGCGGCGACAGGAACAGCAGGGCGTTCGACGCGGAAAGCATCATGCCGCCAAGGTGGTCGCCGAGCCCCGCTTCGACCGCGAAGATCGGCAGGTAGACGATATAGACCTGCCAGCCCACCGAGCGGATACAGGCGAATACCCAGCCGGCGAGCAGCAGCGGCTGGGCGAAGAAGCGGCCGAGATAGGCGAGCGGGTTGGCGGGCTTGGAGTGCGCGCGCATGATGACCTTGCCGTCGCCGAGCCGCAGGTACCAGAAGAAGGAAAGCAGCCCGCAACAGAAGAGCATGGCGAGCACGAACGGCCCGTTGGGCCAGATGTCCATCAGCCAGACGCCGAGATAGGGGCCGATGGCCCAGGCGGCGCCGGAATAGAGCAGCCGCGCCGTTTCGTTGCGCCCCAGCGAGGTGCGCTCGATATAATCCATCACATAGGCATTGAAGCAGACCGTCATGATGACCAGCGAGACCGCATTGCCGATCAGCGCATAGGGCGCGGTGGCGCCATCGCTCAGCACCATGGAAAGGTTGCTGGAAATCATCGTCAGCGCGCTGATCGAATAAAGATAGCGGCGCGGCAGCCGGGCGGCGAGCCAGGGCGTGAACAGCGCGACCATGAGCGAGCACAGGCCGGCGGCGAGATAGATTTCGGAAACCGTCTGCGCATCGCCGAAGGTGCGGTAGAGCAGCACCGGAAAGACCGAGATGATGACGCCACGGGCGGCGGCCTCGAAGGCGGCGAGCGTCGCAAAGGTCTGCACGCCGGCTCGCGCGGGCTGATAAACGGCTAGCGGTATGCGGCGCTGGACCATTTCAGCCTGCCCTGCCCTGTCGATCCGCCGCAGTTTTGCGGCGCGTTGACGCTCGTGCAATTCGCCGATTCGAACAAGCGGCGAAATGCGGCAATCGAGGTCGCAGACCGGCCTTGCCGTCGAAGCGCCGGCCCGGACGATCGGGCTTTGACATTGCCGGCCCGCCGCCGTAAACAGGCGCCCACAAGACCGGAGCCTTTATGTCCAACGAGACCCGTTAAAGCCCCGGCCGGTCGATCCGGCGGGGCAAGCACTGAACCCACCGGCTATCCCTTGTGGATGGCCCGGTGACGCATATCCAGTGTTATCGACGGAACTCCCGAAAAATGGACATTTCACGCGACGAACAGCGCATCCTGCACCTGCTCGCCCAGGGCGGACGCATCGAAGTCATCAAGCAACACAAGAAGATCACTGAAACGACGTGCTTCACCCGCGAGGGCTGGCGCTATGGCGGGCTCAACCTTGAGCTTTTCGGAAAGCTGAAGCGGCGGCGCGCCATCGCCTCGCACAAAAGCGGGCCGTATCGCATCACCCGGCGCGGGCTCGAACTGGTGCGCAGCCAGTTGGACAACCGATAGGTTGAGCGGCGTGAGGTGAGCAAGGCGGGCGGGTTCTACGGAGCCCGCCCATTGCCGATCGCGAGAGCCGTTCAGGGCCGGCTTGCGGCGCTTATCGTGTCGAAGGCCAGGCTTCAATCACCCGTTTCAGTTCGGCGTCGAGCTTTTCAGTGGCCGCCTTGACGATCGCCCCGGCAAGGGCGTCGCGCGGACCGGAACCGGTGGTCGAGCCTTCCCACAACACAAGCTCGCCTTTTCTGGCCGGGCCGTCACTGCCCGCCTCGACGGCCTGCGCGTAGTCGACCGACAGGCGGCTGCGCAGGTTGATGGCATGGATGCCGTTGCTGTCGGTAGCGCGCACGAAGATGGTGACCTTGAGCGGTGTTGCCATCGTCCCGGGCTTTGCCGGCTCTTCCGCCTCGTGGCTGTACCAGGAGCCGAGATCGGCGGCCGCAATGTTCGCCTTGCCGAGTTCGGTCAGGACATGGCCGGTCATGTCGCTGCAGAGTTTGGCGGCGTATTTTTCCATGTTGGCGTTGTCGCAGCCGACCGTGACGCCATCGAGGCCGGCAATCTGCTGCGGCCAGTCAATTTCCGCCGCGATGGCGGGCGCGGCGCTCAACAGCAGGGCCGAAACCAGAAGACGGCGGAACATGGGCACACTCCCTCGCCCGTTTACAGCAACCCCTACCACCACTTCTCCGGCTCGAACCTGCCGGCGGCGTCCTCGATCACATGGGCGGCCTTAAACAGGGTTTCCTCCTCGAACGGCTTGCCGATCAGTTGCAGGCCGAGGGGAAGCCCCTGCCCGTCAAGGCCGGCGGGAACGGCGATGCCCGGCAGGCCAGCCATGTTGACCGTCACCGTGAAGATGTCGTTGAGATACATCTTCACCGGGTCGGCCGCCATGTCCTGATCGGCGATGCCGAAGGCCGCCGAAGGCGTTGCCGGCGTCAGGATCGCGTCGATCCCGCGGGCGAAAGCGTCCTCGAAGTCCTTCTTGATCAGCGTGCGCACCTTCTGGGCGCGCAGGTAATAGGCGTCGTAATAGCCCGCCGACAGCACATAAGTGCCGATCATCACCCGGCGCTTGACCTCGGCGCCGAAACCGGCCGCGCGGGTCTTCTCGTACATGTCGACAATGTCCTTGCCGTCGACCCGCAGGCCGTAGCGCACGCCGTCGTAGCGCGCCAGGTTGGACGAGGCTTCCGCCGGCGCCACGATGTAGTAGGCCGGCAGGGCGTATTTCGTGTGCGGCAGGGAGATGTCGACGATCTCGGCGCCCGCCGCGCGGTACCAGTCGATGCCCTGCTGCCAGAGCTGCTCGATCTCGTTCGGCATGCCATCGACGCGGTATTCGGCGGGAATGCCTATCTTCATGCCCTTGACCGACCTGCCGATCGCCGCCGCGTAATCGGGCACGGCGATATCGACGCTGGTGGTGTCCTTGTCGTCGACCGAGGCCATGGATTTGAGCAGGATGGCGCAATCGCGCACGTCGCGGGCGATCGGGCCGGCCTGGTCGAGCGAGGAGGCGAAGGCGACGATGCCCCAGCGCGAACAGCGGCCATAGGTCGGCTTGATGCCGACAGTGCCGGTAAACGCCGCCGGCTGGCGGATCGAGCCGCCGGTATCCGTCGCCGTGGCGCCGGCGCACAGGCGGGCCGCGACCGCAGCCGCCGAACCACCGGACGAGCCGCCGGGCACCAGATCCTTGTTGGAACCCT